>CAYXCX010000134.1:0-5691 GCA_964463405.1 uncultured Clostridia bacterium | reverse complement strand
CGGTTCCGGGTGCTCGGGAACCTCACCGCCGACCGCGAGCTGCTGCAGCGCTGGTTCGCCGGACGCTTCTTCCTCCATTATTTCCAGCAGAGCGACGCGCCGCCGCCGCGGCGCGCCCTGGGCGAGGGCTCCTGCCTGCACGGCCATTTCAACCGCGATAAGGGGCTGGGGGTGGAGTCCTATTACCCCGCGGCCGACCAGTTCATTACGATTCTGCGCGATCCGCTGGAGATCGCCCTGTCCAACTATTTCTTCTGGAAGCGCAAGGCGCGGCGGCGGCAGATCGAGCGCGGGCTTGTCCGCGCCGGCGGCGAGCACGACTACCGGGACATCGACGATTTCTTCCGCCGCCGGCCCCGCTCCCACCTGCTGAATTTCCTGCCCGCGGCGCTGACCCGGGATAACTATCGGGAATTCCTGGAAGCGCGCTTCGTCTGGATCGGCCTGGTGGAGAACCTGGACGAAGCCGTCCCGCAGCTCGCCGAACGGCTGGGCTTCGCGCCTGGGCCCGTCGGGCGCGTCAACGCCTCGCCCCGCGACGAGGAGCTGTCGCCGGCGCTGCGGGAGGAATTCCTGGAGCGCAACCGCTTCGAATTCGAGCTCCACCGCCACGTGCTGGGCTTGTGGCGGCGGCGGGCAAGCCCATGAGAAGCCTCTACTTCACCCGTTTCCTTCCCACCTGGGAGCTGGGGGGCGGCAGCCGGCGCCAGATGCAGGTCTGGGCGCTGCTGCGTCCCCTGGGCTGCGAGCTGCGCAGCAGCGCCCGCGGCGACGGCCTGGAGCCGGGCGCGGCCCGCGAGGCCGACGCCGGGGCCGAGGAGCCCCGGGAGCCCGGCCTGCGCGGCTGGGCTCCGGAGCGCCGCCGGGCCGTCCACCGCCTGCGGCGGATCGCCAGGGCCTGGAGCCGCGACGAAGGCGGGCTCTCCGGGCTGGACCTGGCGTTCCTCGACGACCCGATCTACTTCCAGCCGCTGCATGAAACCCTGCAGCGGCTGGGCGTCCCGACGATCGCCGTCTGCCACAACCTCGAATCCCTGGTCCCGAGCCAAGTCGACCGGCGGCATTCGTGGGCGCTCGTGCGCCGGGAACTGGACGTCCTCTCGCGCTGCCGGCTGGCCATCACCATCTCGCGGGAGGAGACCTGGCTGCTGGACAACCTGGGCATCGCCAGCCATTTTTTCCCCTACTATCCCCAGCCGCCCGTTCTCGGGAGGCTGCTGGCCGTCCGCGCCGCCCGCGGCCGGCGCCCCGCCGCCGGAACGGGCGGCGTGCTGCTGCTGGCCAACGCCAAGAACCCGCAGTCGGGACAGGGCGCGCTGCAGGCCATGTCCGCCTGGCGCCGTTTGCGCCTGGCCGCCCGCTTCGGCCCGCTGCTGGTGGCCGGCTTCCACAGCGAGCGGGTCTTCGCCCGCGAGCTTTTTGACCGCGAGGTGCGCCTGCTGGGAACGCTTGACGACTCCGGGCTCGACGGGGTTTTAACCGAGGTTTCGGCCTGCCTCTGCCATCAGGAAAGCGGCGGCGGCGCCCTCACCCGCGTCGCCGAGATGCTGGTCGCCGGCGTGCCGGTCGTGGCCAGCGCCCATGCCGCCCGCTCCTATCATCATGTGCCCGGCGTGATCGAGTACCAGGACCTGGCCGGACTGGAAGCGGCGCTGCGGCGCCTGCCCGCGGCGGCGGGCGAGGTCCCCCTGCCGCCGCCGCCCGATCCGCAGCCCCTGCTGGCGGCGATCGCGGCGGCCGGCCGGCGCAGCTTATGATGCCTGTTTGCGCCCCCTCCCGGAAAGGCGTGCGCCGCCCGCAATGGGCGACGCGAGTGGAACCAAAATGAAGAAAATGCTGGTGAGCGGATCGAGCGGACTGATCGGCAGCGAGGTGGTGTCCCACTTCGCCGCCCGGGGCTGGCAGGTTCACGGCCTGGACAACAACCTGCGCGCCTCTTTTTTCGGCCCCGCAGGCGACACGGCGTGGAACCGGCGGCGGCTGGAGTCGGAGTTTCCCGACTTCCGCCACCACGAGATCGACATCCGCCACAGGCAGGCGGTGCTGGAAATCTTCGCGGCCCTGAAGCCCGACGCCGTCGTCCATGCGGCGGCCCAGCCCAGCCATGACCTGGCCGCCGCCCGCCCCCTGGACGACTTCGACGTCAACGCCGTGGGCACCTTGAACATGCTGGAGGCCAGCCGGCGCGCGAACCCGGAGGCCCCCTTCGTCCATTTCTCCACCAACAAGGTCTACGGCGACGCCCCCAACGAGCTGCCGCTGCTGGAGAAGGAGACGCGCTGGGACTACGCCGATCCGGCGCACGCCGGCGGCATCGGCGAGGATTTCCGCATCGACGCTTCGACCCACTCCGTCTTCGGCGCCTCCAAGGTCGCCGCCGACGTCATGGTGCAGGAGTACGGCCGCTACTTCGCCATGCCGACCTGCTGCCTGCGCGGCGGCTGCCTGACCGGCCCCAACCACAGCGGCGTCGAGCTGCACGGCTTCCTGAGCTACCTGGTCAAATGCAACGTGCTGGGGACGGAGTACAAGATCTTCGGCTACAAGGGCAAGCAGGTGCGGGACAACATCCATGCCCACGACGTGGCGCGCTTCATCGAGGCGTTCCTGAAGAGCCCGCGGCGGGGCGAGGTGTACAACCTGGGCGGCGGCCGCGGCAACTCCATCTCGATCCTGGAAGCCTTCCGCCTGGTCGAGTCGGTGTCGGGCGTGCCCATGCGCTCCGTCTACGTGGAGCAGCACCGGGTCGGCGACCATGTGTGCTACATCTCCAACCTGGCCAAGATGAAGGCCCATTATCCGGGCTGGGGCGTCAGCCGCGACCTGCCGGCGATCGTTGCCGAACTGCACCGCTCCTGGGCGCAGCGGACCGGGAGAACATAGCGTGAAGCCGCCGCGCCTGTGCCACGTCATCCACCCGGGGATCGTCGACCCGGCCAGCGACCTGTCCGTGGCCCAGCCCGTCACCTTCGCCACCATGGAGGCCGCCAGGGCTTTCGCCGGCGGCGAAGCCGAGGTCGAGGTGCGCGCGGTCCTGTTTCGCGACGAGGCGCACATGCCCCTGCCGCCAGCGTTCCTGAAACGGCCCGGACTGGACCGCTCCGTCGCCGACCTGAAGCCATTCCGGCGGGCACGCAAGCTGGCCCTGCTCCGCGACGTCCTGGACGCGGGGCTTGAGGGCTGCGCCGCCGAATTCGTCGTTTACACCAACGTGGACATTGCCCTGCAGCCGCATTTCTACGCCACGGTCGCCGCCCTGATCCGCCTGGGGTACGACGCCTTCGTGATCAACCGCCGCACCATCCCCGCCGCGTCGGTCGACCTGGCGGACCTGCCCCTGATGTACGCCGAGTTGGGCGAGCCGCATCCGGGCTACGACTGCTTCGTCTTCCGCCGCGACCTCTACCCGCGCTTCACCCTGGGCGAGGTGTGCATCGGCACAGCCTGGGTCGGCCGCGCCCTGCTGGCCAACCTGGCCGTGCACGGCGCCCGCTTCCGGGAATACCGCGACCTCCACCTCACCTTCCACCTGGGCGACTCCCTCTCCTGGCGGAACGGCGAGTTCAGCGACTACCTCCAGGCCAACCGCGAGGAGTACCTGCGGATCGCCTCGACCCTGGAGCGCGAGGCGGGCGGCTTCTCCGCCGAGTTCCGTTCCTATTTGCTGGACGCCGGCCCGCAACGCTCCATTCCCGATTTCGACCGCTTTTTCATATCCGCTGGCCGCTGCCTGCCCCTGGAGGCGACATGAAAAATTTCCGCATGATCCACCACGTGGACCAGGGCACCATCGACGAGATGTACGGGCGCTACCGGCCGGTCTTCGTCCTGACTTCCGGGCGCTCGGGATCGAAGCTCGTGGCCGAGCTGCTGAACCTGGCCCCGGAGATCCACGCCCAGCACGAGCCGCGGCCCACGCTGCAGTATTTTTCCGACTTCGCCTGCCGCCGGCAGGCGGAGGCGGGACTGCTGGAGAGCCTCATCGATGCGGCGCGCATGGAGATGGTCCTGGAGGCGATGATCCGGGGCAAGACCTACGTCGAGTCCAACCAGTGCCTGGCCTTCTTCGCCCCGGCGCTGGCCCGGCGCTTCGCCGGCGCCCGCTTCGTGCACCTGCTGCGCCATCCCGGCGACTTCGTGGCCTCGGCCGTGCGCAAGGGCTGGCACCGCAACGACTCCATCTGGGAGGCGGGAAGGGTGCGGCTCCATGACGAGGCCCGCTGGGCCTCCATGGACCAGGTGCAGCGCTTGGCGTGGCTCTGGGACTTCACCCATCGCGCCCTCGGCGATTTTCTCGCCGGCCTCGAAGAGGAGCGCGGCCTGACCTGCCGCCTGGAGGACCTGGTCGGGAACGTGGACCATGCCCGGGCCCTCTTCGCCTTCTGCGGCGCCGTCCTGCCTGATGCGCATGCCGTGCGCGGCATGCTGGGCCGGCGGGTGAATACACTGAGGTTGGACGCCGACGAGCCGGAGAACATGAAAAAGGACCCCCATTTCCCGTCCTTCCCCGATTGGCCGGCGGCCGACCGGGAGAAGGTGCGCCGGACCTGCGCCGAGACCGCCGCCCGCTTCGGCTATGAATTGTAATTCCGCCAGGGAGACGCCGTGAGCGCGCAGCCGCTGCTGTCGGTCATCGTGGCCAACCGCGACAACGAGCGCTATGTCGCGCAATGCCTGGAGAGCGCCCTCGCACAGAGCTGGAGCGGCCTGGAGATCGTCGTTTACGACGACGCCTCCGGCGATGATTCGCCCGAGATCGTCGAGCGCTTCGCCAGACGGCTGCCGGGGCGGGTCCGCCTGCTACGGGGCACGGTCCGGCGCGGCGTCGCCCATGCCCGCCATCAGGCCATCCTGTCCGCCCGCGGCGAATACCTGACCACCCTGGACGGCGACGACTACTATGCCAACCCGCGCAAGCTGGAAAACGAGCTCGCCCTGGCCCGGGCCTGCGCGGAACAGGAGGGACGGGAGGTCCTCGCGTTCTCCAACGTGCTGCTGGCCAGGGAAGGGGCGGCGCCCATCCCCTGGGGCAAGCCGGAGACCATCGCCCAGGGGATGATCGGCGCGCGCATTCTCGCCCGCAGCTGCTTCATCCCCCGCGATTTCACGTTCCGCCGCGAGCTGTATTTCCAGGCCGGCGGCTATGATCATAGCCTTGAGATTTACGAGGATTGGGACCTGAAAATTCGCCTGGCCTTGAAGCACGAATTCCGCTATACGGGCGATGTCGGCAGCGCCTATCGCCGTCACGGCGGCGGCCTTTCGGCGCGGCCCTTTTCCGAGCACCTTCCGGTCCTGCGCGCCGTGCTGGAAAAAAATTTGTCTTTGTTCCCCAGCGGCGAGCATGAGGGGATACGCAGGGGATTGGAGGACTGGATCGCCGCCGTTGCATTGAAGAGAAAGCAAAATGCGATTCAATAGCAAGTTTCGGGAGGGACAGTGCGTTTTTCAAAACCCGCAAGCCGCGTGAGCCGCGAGCCAAGATGAATAAACCGATTCTTGTTACCGGAGCGCATCGTTCCGGGACCACCTGGGTGGGAAAGATCATCGCCCAGGCTCCCGGCATCCACTACGTCCATGAGCCGTTCAACATCGATTGCCATCCGGGGGCCATTCATCCTTTTTATTGGTTCCATTGCGTCTCTTCACAGGATGAAATTGCATTCTATGAATACCTGAAACCGCAACTCT
>CAYXCX010000133.1:0-5711 GCA_964463405.1 uncultured Clostridia bacterium | reverse complement strand
AGTCGTTCGCCGGCGTCACCAAGGCCTACGCGCTGCAGGCCGGCCGCGAGGTGCGCGTCATCGTCAACGCCAACGAGCTGGACGACAACCGCACCTTCCTAATCTGCAAGGACATCGCCCGCAAGATCCAGGACGAAATGGAGTACCCGGGGCAGATCAAGGTGTCGGTGATCCGCGAGGTGAGGGCCATCGAGTATGCCAAGTAAGCCGCTGCGCCTCATCCTGGTCGGCGACGTGGTCGGCCGCCCCGGCCGCCGCTTCCTGCGCGCCGTCCTGCCGCGCGTCCACGAGGCCCTGCGCCCCGACCTGGTCGTGGCCAACGGCGAGAACTCGGCCGGCGGCCTGGGCATCATCCGCCGCACCGCCGACGAGCTGTTCGAGGCCGGGGTCAACGTCCTGACCGGCGGCAACCACGTCTGGGACAAGAAAGAGGCCGCGGAGCTGCTGGCCAGCGAGGGGCGCGTGC
Source organism: uncultured Clostridia bacterium (assembly GCA_964463405.1). GTDB lineage: Bacteria > Acidobacteriota > Aminicenantia > UBA2199 > UBA2199 > UBA2199. The sequence goes on along the minus strand of CAYXCX010000133.1, from coordinate 5,245 downwards.
TGCGGCCGATGAATTTTCCGGCCGCCACCCCGGGGCGCGGCGCCTTCGCCTTCCGCACCGCCGCCGGCCCGGCGGTGACGGTCGTCAGCCTGCAGGGGCGGGTGTTCATGGAGCCGGCGGTCGACAACCCCTTCACCTGCATCGACGCCTTCCTGCAGGACAACGCCAACCCGGTCGTGCTGGTCGATTTCCATGCCGAGGCCACGGCCGAAAAGCAGGCGCTCGGCTTCTTCCTTGACGGGCGGGTGAGCGCCGTGCTCGGCACCCATACCCACGTGCCGACCGCCGATGCGCGCGTCCTGGAAAAGGGGACCGCCTACCAGACCGACGTGGGCATGACCGGCACCCTGGACTCGGTCATCGGCATGAGCCGCGAGCCGATCGTGCGCAAGTTCCTCACCGGCATGCACCAGCGCTTCGAGGTGGCCACCGGTTCCCAGGTGCTGGACCTGACCGTGGTCGACGTCGACCCGGCCAGCGGCCGGGCGCTCAAAGTCGAAGCCCACAGGTATTTCGAGGAGACGTATCTCCAAGAGATCGAAAAGCAGGCTAGAACGAATTCTTAGTGTTAGTGTTAGTGTTAGTAAGAAAAACAACGAACTTTAAGTGATAGTGGTAGTGGTAGTGGTAGTAGCGAGCCAGAAACGAGCTGATTCCGGCAATTTATTGATAGGAACAGCATTCGATCGATCTTTATTTTCATTTTCAGATCGCTCATTGCTGCTGCTAGCACTAGCACTAACACTAACACTAACACTAAGAGATCATTACTTGTGTTCCCGCCTTGCGCCGCGTGCGGTTTACTCCCTATCACTTTTCGCTTTTTACCGCTCGATCTAGGCGCTTTCGTTCGCCGCCCGTCCGGCGCCGCCGCCGGCGTTCTCCTTGGCGGGTTTGGCTTTCAGGCGCAGCATGGGAAACAGGCCGATGACGGCCATGAGCAGGTTCAGCAGGCGGCGCAGCAGCACCGCCGTGATGGCGAAGCGCAGCGGCACGCGGAAGATGGCGAAGATCGGCAGGTAGCTCATGTCGTATATGCCGATGCCGGCCGGGATCACCGGCACGATGTTGGCCACGATGCCCAGCATCGTGATCAGGAAGCTCTTCAGCGGCGTGAGCGTGCGCAGGCCCAGGAACCAGAAGCTCAGGTGCATTTCCAGCGCCCACAGGAACATCATCAGGACGTACTGCAGGAAGACGGCCAGGAAGACGCGGCGGTGGCGGCGGTAGAAATCGGCGATGACGGCGTCGGTTTCCACCAGGCGGCCGCGCTTGCCCTCGAGGTACTTGGAACGGATGTGCAGCCGCTTCAGGGTCTCCAGGATCCAGACGAAGAGGCCTTTCTTCTGCTTGCGGAAGAAAACGGCGATCAGGACGGCGGTGAAGGCCGTCAGCGCCAGGAACACGGTCCGCTGCGCCGGGGCCATGCGGATGCGCCACAGGGTGATGAAGAGCCCGACGCTCATCATCAGCACCGTGGCCATCAGCTCGATGGTCTTGTCGACCACCACCGAGGCCACGGACTGGTTCTTGGGAACCTGGGCGAGCATCACGGCGCGGATGGCGTCGCCGCCGATCTTGGCCGAGGGGGTGAAATGGCCCACCGCGTGCCCGGCCAGCTCGGCCCAGAACAGCGTGGCGAAGGGGACGCGGCTGCCGCCGCTGCAGCTGCGCAGCACCAGCTGCCAGGACCAGGTGCGGATGGCCCAGAAAACGAAACGCAGCGCGATCAGGGTGATGATCCCCAGCCAGGAGAGGCGGCCCAGCAGGCGCAGGAGCTCCTTGGGATCGGCGCGGATGATCAGGTAGACGAATACGGCCACGCACAGCAGGGCCGTGACCTTGATTATCTTGCGCTGCATGGAGCGGGGCCGGCTGGAAATTTCGTTAAAAACGCGTGCACCAGGTCTTTATTTTAAGCGCGGGCAGGGCAAAAGTCAACCATGACCTCCGCGTAAGCCACCGGGCAGCATTGGGTTGGGGGAAGGGGAAAGAGGTTAGGGGTGAGGGGCGCGGGGAGAAGAAAAAAGCAAAAGTAAGAAAAAAGATCAACCTATCGCTGTTCCAATCAATTAGCTCGTTTTTGGCTCGCTACTACCACTATCACTATCACTACCACTAATAGCTCGTTTAAGAACTAGTTCGTCGAGTTTCCTTCTAACACTAACACTAACACTAACACTAAGAGTTCGGTTGGGCTGTTTTCCTAGTTACGAATACCTGGACCGGCCGCTGAGGGTCAGGGCGGCGTGCAGGGCGAACAGGGCCAGGACCGGGACGGCGTGCCACCAGAAATGCTCGATGACGCCGTCGCCCAGCCAGTACTGCTTCAGGAGCAGGACCACGGCGTAGAAAAAGACCCAGTAGAGCGTGGTGCCCCGCTCGCGGATGACCGCCTTGACGGCGCTGAACGGGTAATCGTTCTTGCGGTACAGGGAGAAGCGCGGCAGGATCCTGGGCACGGCCTTGAGATAGGCGCGGTACTCGTCGCCGAACTGCTTTTCCAGGTAGCGCTCCTCCGAGTGGATGATGAAGTAATAATTGGGGACAAAGAAGAGGTTGAACAGCGCCAGGCCGGCGGGGCTGGCGTAGGCGAGAAGCACGCCGTTGTAAATGAGAAAATTGCCCACGTACAGCGGGTTGCGCACGATGGAATAGAGGCCGCTGGTGTTGAGGTGTTCGGCTTTGAGGTAGTTCTCGCGCCCGGAAGTGCGGGGCTTGGAGAAGCCGACGGCCACGATGCGGGTCAGCGCGCCGGCCAGGGCGGCTGCCAGCCCCAGGACGCTCAGCCAGGAATTGAAGCGGCCCAGATCGAGGGGGCGGCAGAAGAACAGGATGGCCAGCAGTACGGGAACGACGCTGATGGCCCGGAAACGGAAGCAGGCATTGCCGATGGCGTCCTTCAGGCTCGCTTTCCCGGCGCCGGTTTGCTCGTTCGCTGTTGGAGCGCTCATTTTTTTCCTCAAAGGAACTCGGATTCAGGCGGCCGAACCGGGCTAATTGTAAGGGAATTTGGCGGAAAAAGCAAGGGCAAGAGGAGACTCGGAAGTGGTAGTGATAGTGATAGTGGTAGTAGCGAGCACTAGAACTGATCCGAGTGATTGGCAATTAGTGATTGGTGATTGGAACATCATTACCCGATGTTTCTGCGACTTGTCGTGATTCGAAAAACTAAGAGCGAGCCGGCCGAGGTGATTGGAAACGGCCTTAGAAAGGGAAAAGCCGATCTATTGCTGTTTCCCTCAACTTACCACTTGTCATGTATCACTGCTTCTCGCTCTGGCTGCTCCTTGTCACTCCGGTCCGTCTGCGCTATAATAAAGCGTGAAAAGCGCAGGAGTTTTTCCCCGAATCTGCCCGGAGCGGGCCGCAACCGCCTGAAGAAATGCAACCAAGCGAAGAAAGGATCTACAAGGTCTCCGAACTGACCCAGCTGCTCAAGATGACGCTGGAGGGGCAGTATGCCGCAGTGGCGGTGCTGGGCGAGGCCTCGGGGGTGGTCCTGGCCAGCTCCGGGCACCTCTACTTCACTCTCAAGGACGCCGGCGGCGCCCTGAAAGTGGCCATGTTCCGCGGCGCCCTGCAGCGCAGCGCCCTGAAGCGGCCGGAGAACGGCCAGCAGGTGGTCGTGCGCGGCATGGTCTCCGTCTACCCGCCCCGCGGCGAGATGCAGGTCATCGCCAGCGACATCCGCCCCCAGGGCATCGGCGACATTTTCGCCGCGTTGGAAAAGCTGAAGCGCGCCTACCAGGAAAAGGGCTACTTCGACCCGCAGCGCAAGAAGGCGCTGCCGCTGCTGCCGGGGCGCATCGGCGTGGTCACCTCGCCCACCGGGGCCGCCGTCCGCGACATCGTGCGCGTCCTGCGCCGCCGCTTTCCCGGCATCGCCATCGTCATCTACCCGGCGCGGGTGCAGGGCGAGGGGGCGGCCGCCGAGATCGCCGCCGGCATCGACTACTTCAACGCCGCCGGTCCGCCCGACGGCGTCGACGTGCTGATCGTGGGCCGCGGCGGCGGCAGCTACGAGGACCTGTGGGCCTTCAACGAGGCCCCCGTGGTCGAGGCCATCTTCCGCAGCCGCCTGCCGGTGATTTCCGCCGTCGGCCACGAAACCGACTTCACCATCGCCGATTTCGTGGCCGACCTGCGCGCCGCCACCCCCTCGGCGGCGGCCGAGCTCGTGGTCGGGAAAAAGGAGGAATTCCTCGGCCGCATCGAGTTTCTGCTTCAGCGCCTGATGCGCAGCCAGGAAAAGACGCTGCACCGGCGCCGCCTCGCCTGGCAGCGCCTGCGCGGCGACTCGGCGCTGGCCGCCTTCCCCGGCCGGCTGCAGGAGCTGGCCCAGCGCCTGGACGGCGCCGAGCTAGCGCTGGACCGCCTGTTCGCCGGCGCGCGGACGCGGGCCACGGCGCGCTGGCACCGGGCCGCCCGCCGCTTCGCGGCCTGCGACCCGGCCGCGGCGGCGGCGAACCGCGGGCTGCGGCTGCAGAACCTGCGCCTGCAGGCCGGGGCGCGCTTCGCCGCCCTGCTGCAGGGCCGGGGCCAGCGGGCCGCCGCCCTGCAGTCCAAGCTGCAGGGCCTGAGCCCGGAGGCCGTGCTGGCCCGCGGCTATTCCATCACCACCGACAACCGGCGGCGCATCGTGCGCGACGCGGCGGCGCTGGCCGCCGGCGACGACGTGCGCATCCGCTTCCACCGCGGGTCGGTCGCGGCCCGGGTGAGCAAGGAGTGAACCATGAAGAAGGAGACCCTCGACTTCGAAGGGGCGCTGAAGAAACTGGAGGCGATCGTGGCCAGGCTGGAGGACCCCGACGTCCCCCTGCAGGAGGGCTTCGCCCTGTACGAGCAGGGGATGAAGCTGGGCGCGCGGATGAAGCGCGAGCTGGACGAGATCGAAAAGAAGGTCCGCATCCTGCAGAAGGACGCCCAGGGCGGCCTGCAGGAAGCCGATTTTGCCGGCGCCGATGAATGACCGCCTGCGGCAGCTGGCCGCCGCCGTCGACCGCGAGCTCCTGGCCGGCCTGGACCCGCGGCGCGGCACGCTCGAGGCCGCCATGCACTACGCGCTGTCGGTCGGCGGCAAGCGCCTGCGGCCGCTGCTCTTTCTCAGCCTGCTCGAGGCCTGCCGGGTCGAGCCGCTGCCCCACCTGGGCGTGGCCTCGGCCCTGGAGATGATCCACACCTATTCGCTGATCCACGACGACCTGCCGGCCATGGACGACGACGACCTGCGCCGCGGCCTGCC
>CAYXCX010000132.1:0-5737 GCA_964463405.1 uncultured Clostridia bacterium | reverse complement strand
GCCACGACGGCGTCTTCGCCGTGCGCGACCGCCGCATCACCGACGTCCATCCCTTCGCCCGCCTCTCCTTCGACGACATCATCGTGCAGTCGAGCAACATCGGCGCGGCCCAGGTCGGCCTGCGCCTGGGCGGCGAGCGCTACTACGACACCATCCGCCGCTTCGGCTTCGGCCGGCGCACGGGCATCCGCCTGCCGGCCGAGGAGAACGGCATCCTGCACCCGCCCGCGGACTGGAGCGGCGTCTCGCTGGCCTTCCTCTCCTTCGGCTACGAGATCGCGGTGACGCCGCTGCAGATGGCCGTCGCCTTCAACGTGCCGGCCTCGGGCGGCCTGCGGCTGGCGCCGCAAATCCTGCGCGACGACCCGGCCCAGGGAGGCCGCGAACGCGTCCTGTCCGCCGGCGGCAGCGAGCAGCTGACCGAGATCCTGACCGAGGCCGTCCGCCGCGGCACCGGGCGCAAGGCCGCCGTCGAGGGGCTGGAGATCGCCGGCAAGACCGGCACGGCGCACAAGATCCAGGGCGGACGCTACGCCGGCAGCTATGTCGCCTCGTTCGGCGGGTTCTTTCCGGCCCGCGCTCCGCGCGTGACCGTGTTCGTCGTCCTCGACGAACCGCAGGGCCAGTACTTCGGCGGCGACATCGCCGCGCCGCTGTTCAAGTCCGTCGCCGAAAAGATCATGCTGCACCTGGGCATCCTGCCCGCCCAGCCGGCGATCCGCGAGGTGCGCCTGTGAAGCGCCTGGACGAGCTGCTGGGCCGGCACGAGTCCCTGGCCTGGCGCGGCGACCTGCGCGTGCCGGTGAGCGCCGTGGTGTACGATTCGCGCCAGGCCAGCGCCGGCGCCTGCTACGTGGCCATCAAGGGCTTCCAGAAGGACGGGGTCCAGTTCGCCGCCGACGCGGCGGCACGCGGCGCCGTCGCCGTCGTCTCGGTGCATCCGCCGCCGGATGGCTTGCCCGGCGTCACCTGGGTGCAGGTGAAGAACGACCGCCGGGCCCTCAGCGCCATGGCCAACCGCTTCTTCGACGACCCCTCGCGCGGCTTGAGCGTGATCGGGGTCACGGGCACCAACGGCAAGACGACCACCGTCAGCCTGGTCCAGGCGCTGCTCGGCCCCGGAGCCGCCGCCATCGGCACCTTGGGCATGCACTTCGCCGGCGGCGGCCGCCCCAGCAAGCTCACCACCCCCGAGGCGCCCGAGTTGTTCGCCTTCATGGCCGAGACGCGGCGCGCCGGCGGCAGCCACGTGGCCATGGAGGTGTCCTCGGCGTCGCTCAGCCTGCACCGCGTCGACGACGTCCACTTCTCCCAGGCCGTCTTCACCTCGTTTTCCGGCGACCACCTCGACTTCCATGGGACCATGGAGAACTATTTCGAGGCCAAGCTCTCGCTGTTCCGGCGCCTGGGCAGCGACCAGTGGGCGATCCTCAACGGCGACGACGCCGCCGGGCCGCGCATCATCCGCGAGCTGAACTGCCGCTACGTCACCTTCGGCTTTTCCGAGCAGGCCGACATCCGGCCGCTGAGGGCCGCCTACACCGCCGAGGGCATCAAGGGCGCCCTGCAGACGCCGCGCGGCCGCCTCGAGTTCCAGAGCACGCTGCTGGGGCGCTTCAACCTGCTGAACATCATGGCCGCGGCCAGCTCGGCCCTGGTCAGCGGCGTCGCCCCCGAGCGCATCGCCTCCGCCCTGGCGGCATTCCGCCCGGTGCGCGGGCGGGCCAGCGTCGCCCACGCCGGCGAATTTCTGGTGGTGGTCGATTACGCCCACACCGACGACGCGCTGGAAAACCTGCTGCGCTCCTTCCGCGAGATCGCCCGCGGCCGCCTGATCCTGGTCTTCGGCGCCGGCGGCTCGCGCGACAAGACCAAACGGCCGCGCATGGGCCGCGTCGCCGGCCGCCTGGCCGACCTGGTGGTGGTGACCAGCGACAACCCGCGCCAGGAGGACCCGCAGGCCATCATCGCCGACGGGGGGCCCGGCCTTGCGCCCGGCTTGGCCCCCGGCCGCATCGCGCCGGACCGCCGGGCGGCCATCGGCCTGGCCCTGGGCCTGGCCGCCGCCGGCGACGTGGTGCTGATCGCCGGCAAGGGGCACGAGGACTACCAGATCTTCCGGGAGCGCACCGTCCATTTTGACGACTTCGAGGTGGTGCGCGACCTGCTGGGGGGTGGCCATGCCTGAGCTCGCCATGGCCGAGATCGCCCGCGCCGTCGGCGGCCGCGCCGAGCGCGCCGCCGGGCTCTCCTTTTCCGGCTTCCAGTTCGACTCGCGCGCCATGAAGCCGGGCATGCTGTTCTTCGCCCTGCGCTCGGAAACCGGCGACGGCCACGAGCACGTTGGCGGCCTCCGCGGCCTGCCTGGAGCCGCCGCCGTGGTGCGCCGCGACTTCGCCGCCGCCGGCCTGGGCCTGCCTCTGCTGCGCGTCGCCGACCCGCTGCGCGCGGCCCAGGACCTGGCCGCCCACGTGCGGGCCAAGTTCGCCGCCGTCCGCTATGTGGGCATCACCGGCAGCGCCGGCAAGACCACCACCAAGGAGTTTTTGCACCAGATCCTGTCGGCGCGCCTGGCCTGCTTCCGCTCGCCGCGCAACTGGAACAACTGGATCGGCCTGCCCTTCTCGCTGCTGCAGCTGCAGGGCAGCGAGCAGGCGGCGGTCTTCGAGCTGGCCATGAGCGATCCGGGCATCGGCGAGATCGACCGCCTGGCGGCCATCCTGCGCCCCGACGTTGCGCTGCTGCTCAACGCCTTTCCGGCGCACCTGGAGTTCCTCGGGACGCTGGCCAACGTGGCCCGCGCCAAAAGCGAGATCCTCAACCACCTTGCCGCCGATTCCTGCGCCTTCGTCAACGGCGACCTGCCGCTGCTGCGCCAGGCCGTCGCCGGCCGCCGCGGGCGCATCGTCTTCTTCGGCCGCCGCCCGCGCGGCAACGACGTGGTGTTGCAGCGGGTGGAGCGCGCGGGGCGGGGCACCCGGCTGCGCATCCACTTCCACGGCATCGCCGACGAGTTCTGGGCGCCGGTGATCAGCCGCGCGCACGTCGAGAACCTGTTTGCCGCCATCCTGGCCGCCCAGCACCTGGGCATGAAGAACGACGAGATCCGCCGGGCCGCGGCGAGGCTGCGCCCCCTGGCCGGCCGCGGCGAGTTCGGCCGCCTGGGGCGCGTCACCCTCGTCGACGAGACCTACAATTCCAACCCCGAGGCGCTGCGCCAAGCGCTGGCCTGGGTCGACCGCGAGTACGCCGGCGAAAAGATCGCGGTGCTGGGCGACATGCTCGAGCTCGGGCCGCGGGCCCGGGCCTTCCACCGCCAGGCCGGCCGCTTCTTCGCCCGCCTGGGCTTCCGCAGGCTGCTGGCCGTCGGGCCCCTGGCGGCCGAACTCGCCGCCGCCGCGCGCGGCGCCGGCTTCCCGGCCCGGGGCATCGCCTGCCTGGCCGACGCCGCCGCCGCCGGCCGCCGCCTGCGCCGCGATCTGGACCGCCGCCGCCCGGCCACGGTCCTGTTCAAGGGCTCGCGCGGGGTGGCCCTGGAAAAGGCCCTCGAGGAGCTGCGCCATGGATAGGCCGGTGGCGGTGCTGGGCTTCGGCAAGACCGGGCAGGCGGTCCTGGAGCACCTGCTCGCCCAGGCGCCGGCGCCGGCGCTCCTGCTGTTCACCGACGAGCCGGTCGGCGACGCCGGGCGGCGCCTGGATTTCGAGCGCCGCGGCGTGCGCTTCCTGGACGGCGCCGCGGCGTTCGCCAGCCTGGCCTGCTGCCGCCTGGCCGTGATCAGCCCCGGATTCGACGGCCGCCAGCCGCGCTTCGCCGCCCTGCGCGCCGCCGGCGTCGAGGTGGTCTCCGAGATCGAGTTCGCCTTCCGCCGGCTGCGCGGGCGCGCCATCGCCGTCAGCGGCAGCAACGGCAAGTCGACCACGGTCAGCCTGATCCAGCACCTGCTGTCCGCCGCCGGCCTGCCCTGCCGCCTGGCAGGCAACATCGGCGTGCCGCTGATCGCCGAGGTCGACGCCGTCGCCGCCGGCTCGTGGGTGGTGCTGGAGCTGTCCAGCTTCCAGCTGGAGGAGATCGACCGCTTCCGCCCCGAGGTCGCCGCGCTGCTCAACATCACCCCCGACCACCTCGACCGCTACGCCTCGCTGGCGGAGTACGCCGCCGCCAAGCTCAACCTGTTCCGCAACCAGCGGGAAGGCGACTGGATGGTGCTCAACGCCGACGACCCGCGCCTTGCCGATGCCGGCCGCCTGGGCCGCGGCCGGCCGCTGTGGTTCTCCGCCAGCCGCCGGCTGCCGCGGGGCGCCTTCGCCGCCGACGGCCACATCGTCCTGGCCCTGGAAGGCGGCCAGGAGCGGATCCCGCTGCGCCTCAACCCCCTGCGCGGCGTGCACAACCTGGAGAATGTGCTGGCCGCCGCCCTGGCCTGCCGCGCCGCCGGCCTGGACGCCGCCGCCATCGCCGCCGGCCTGCCCTCTTTCCGCGGCCTGGCCCACCGCATGGAGGCGGCGGGGCGCGTCGGCGCCGTTGAGTTCATCAACGATTCCAAGGCCACCAACGTGGACGCGGCCCTGAAGTCGGTGAGCAGCATCGACGGCGACCTGGTCGTCATCCTGGGCGGCAAGGACAAGGGCGGCGATTTCACCGCCCTGGCCGAGCCGCTGCGCCGGCGGGCGCGGCGGGTGCTGCTGCTGGGCGCGGCGGCGGCGCAAATCGCCGCGCAGCTGCAGGCGCTGGGCGATAAGCTGGCCTTCGTCGCCGACCTGGGCGAGGCCGTTGCCCGGGGCTACGCCGAGCTGGGGCCCGGCGGCGGCACGGTGCTGCTGGCGCCGGCCTGCGCCAGCTTCGACATGTTCGCCAATTTCGAGGCGCGCGGCGAGGCCTTCAAGCGGGAAGTGGCGCGGCTGGCCGCGCGGGAGGGGCGGCATGGTTAAGCCCAGCGGCATCGACCGCACGCTGCTGACCGTCTCGCTGCTGCTGATCGCCCTGGGCTTTCTCATGATCTTCAGCACCACCCCGGTGATCGCCCGCGCCAAGTACGGCGACAGCCTGCATTTTCTCAACAAGCAGCTCGTCTACCTGGCCCTGGGCCTGCTGGTGTTCGCCTCGCTGATCCTCTTCCGTTCCCCCTTCTACCTCAACCCGCGCCTGGTCCTGCTGGCCATGGCTCTGGCCTACACCGGCCTGTCGCTGGTGTTTTTTTTCCAGAAGGTCAACAACACCAGCCGCTGGATCCGCTTCGCCGGCCTGTCGCTCCAGCCTTCGGAGTTCGCCAAGATCGCCCTGGTGCTGTACCTGGCCATGATGCTCGGCCGGCGCGAGACCGACGTCAACAACCCCAAGAGCCTGGGGCTGCTGCTGCTGCCCGTGGCCTTCATGGAAGGGCTGGTGCTCAAGGAACCCGATTTCGGCAACTTCGTGCTCATGGGCGCCATCACCCTGGTCATGCTGTTTTTGGCCGGGCTGCGCCTGAAGTACTTCGCCGCCGTCTTCCTGCTGCTGGTGCCGCTGCTGGCGCTGCTAATCCATGCCAGCCCCATGCGCCAGGACCGCATCCGCAGCTTCCTGAACCCGGAAAGCTATGCCAGCACCCACGGCTTCCAGGCCACGCAGTCGGCCTACGCCATCGGCTCCGGAGGGCTGTTCGGCCAGGGCGTGGGCAACTCCACCCAGAAGCTGTTTTTCCTGCCCTACGCCTATTCCGACTTCATCTTCGCCATCATCGCCGAGGAACTGGGGCTC
>CAYXCX010000131.1:2358-5820 GCA_964463405.1 uncultured Clostridia bacterium | reverse complement strand
GGCGGCGTCGAGCTCAATCCCAATTCGCTGGAGATCACCTACGGTGTCGAGCGCCTGGCCGGCTTCCTGGACGGCAAGTCCAGCCTGTTCGACCTGGACTGGGGCAACCGCGTCTCCTACGCCCGGCTGAAGCTGGAGGAGGAGCGGCAGTTCTCCGTGTACAATTTCGAGCTCGCCGACATCGACATGCTGCGCCAGCTGTTCACCCAGTACCAAAAGGAGGCGGAGCGGCTCCTGGAGCGCGGCCTCTTCCTGCCGGCCTACGACTACGTGCTCAAGTGCTCGCACGCCTTCAACCTTCTCGACGCCCGCAAGGCCGTCTCGGTGGCCGAGCGCACGGCCCTGATGGGCATCATGCGCAACCTGGCGGCGCGCATCGCCCACAAATTCGTCCAGGTGACGGAAGGGGAGGACCATGGCTGACCTGCTGTTGGAACTGGGGGTGGAGGAGATCCCGGCCTTCGTCGTGGCCGGGCTGCGCGACCAGCTGCGCCAGCTGCTGGCGGCGCGCCTGGAGCAGGACGGCATCGGCCACGGCGCCATCGACTGCGCCGCCACCAACCGCCGGCTGGCGGTCCACGTGGCCCAGCTGCCGGAAAAAACCGCCAGCAAGGAAGAAACGGTCCTGGGACCGGCCAAGCGCATCGCCCTGGACGAGCGCGGCCTGCCCACCGTGGCGCTGAAGAAGTTTTGCGAGTTCCAGGGGGTCAAGCTGACCGATGTGGTCGAGATCGCGACGCCGAAAGGGCAGTACCTGGGCATCACCAAGATGGGGGGCGGCCTGGACACGGCCGGACTGCTGCAGGCGGCGATCCCCGCGCTGCTGGCGGCGCTGACCTTCCCCAAGGCCATGGTGTGGAACGAATCGCGCGTCCCCTTCGTCCGCCCGGTGAAGAGCCTGCTGGTGCTGTTCGCCGGCAAGCTGCTCGACGTCGAGTTCGCCGGCGTACGCTCGGGCAACCGCTCGCCCGGCCATCTGCTCCTCGCGGACGCCTTTTTCGAGGTCAACGCCATCCGCGAGTATTTCGAGGGGCTGGAGAAAAACTTCATCCTCCTGCATGAGGAGGAGCGGCGCGGCAAGATCCTCGCCGAGATCCGCGAAGTCGAGGAGGACCTGGAGTGCCGGGTACCCTGCGACGGCGAGATGCTGGAATATTACGTCTACAGCAACGAGTACCCGGTGGTCTTCAGCGGCCGCTTCGACGCCAAGTACCTGGCGCTGCCCGGCGAGATCATCACCGCCTTCATGACCCACGAGAAGAAGCTGCTGCCGGTGTACGACGGCCAAGGGGCGCTGACCAGCCACTTCGTCGGCGTGGCCAACATCCCCGACGAGAACGGCAAGGTAAGCCGCGGCCACGAGAAGGTCGTCCAGGCCGCCTTCGAGGACGCCCAGTTCTTCTGGGACCAGGACCGCAAGGAGGATTTCTTCGCCTTGAAGGGCCTGCTGAAGAACGTCCTGTTCCAGAAGGAGCTGGGCACCTACCACGAGAAGGTGGAGCGCCTGGCCGCCCTGGTCGACTTCATCCTCAACGAGGCGCGGCTGGACGCCCTGCGCGAGCCGCTGCACAAGGCCGCCTTCCACTGCAAGAACGACCTGCTGACCAAGATGGTGCGCGAGTTCCCCTCGCTGCAGGGGATCATGGGCGGGCTCTACCTGCAGGCCGCCGGCGAGGACCCCCGGGTGTGGAAGGCCATCTACGGCCACTACAAGCCCAGGGGGCTGGCTGACGAGACGCTGGACGACCTGGGGGCGGGGATCCTGTCCATCGCCGACCGCATGGACAACATCGCCGGCTTCGTGGGCAAGGGCATCAAGGTCTCCAGCTCCAAGGATCCCTACGGCATCCGCCGCGACGCCAACTCCGTCATCAAGATCATCGCCGATTTCAAGCTCGCCCTCGACCTGGCGCCGCTGATCCGCCTGGCCGTCCTGAACTTCGCCAAGAACGACGCCGACCTCGAGCAGAACACGCGCACCGTCCGCGAGCTGCTCGCCGCCCGGCTGGAGACGTACCTGAAGGACCACCTCAAGTGCCGCTACGACGTGGTCAACGCCGTCATGGGCCGGGACACCATGGCCGTGCACGCCAAGGTCCTCAAGGCCCTGGCCGTCTCGCGCTTGGTGGAGAGCGGCCTGGCCGAGCCCCTGGCCGCCCTGCACCGACGGCTGAAGAACATCAGCGGCGGCGGCGAGCGCTTTCCCTTCTCCGAAGGCGAGCTGAAGGAGAAGGAGGAGAGAGCCCTCTCCGACGTGTTCCAGGAAGCGAAGCCGCGCATCGACGGCCTGATCCTGCGCGGCGACTATGCCCAGGCCAGCTCGGAGATCCTGGAAATGAAGCCGTTCATCGACGCCTTCTTCGACAAGATCCTCGTGATGGACAAGAATCCCGTCCTGCGCCGGAACCGCATCGCCCTGCTGCAGCGCCTCGACGAACTGCTGGCGGCGGTGGCCGATTTCTCACTGTTGGTCGAGACAAAACCAGGAGGAAAATCATGAAGGAAATAGCGAGCGAGAACCTGCGCAACGTGGCCGTGGTCGGACACGGGCAATGCGGAAAGACGAGCCTGGTGTCGGCCATGCTCTATGCCAGCAAGATGGTCAACCGGCTGGGCCGGGTGGACCAGGGCAACACGGTCACCGATTTTGACGAGGAGGAAATCGCCCGCAAGATCTCCATCCAGGCCTCGCTGGCCTACGCCATCCGCGACAAGGTCAAGATCAACCTGCTCGACACCCCGGGTTTCGCCAACTTTGTCTGGGAGACGCAGGTGGCGCTGCGCGCCGTCGAGACCGGCCTGATGGTCGTCTCGGCCCAGGAAGGCGTGCAGGTCCAGACCGAGAAGATCTTCGAAAGGCTGGCCGAGATGAGCCGGCCCACGGCATTCTTCGTCAACAAGATGGGCAAGGAGCTGGTCGATTTTGACAAGGTGCTCGACTCGCTGGCCGAGACCTTCGGCAAGAACGTGGTGGCCGTCCAGGTGCCCATCGGCCAGGGACTCGAGTTTAGCGGCCTGGTCGACGTCGTGGAGATGAAGGCCTGGCAGTTCGCCGCCGACGACAAGGGCGAAAGCAAGGAGATCCCCATTCCGGCGGAGATGCAGGACGAGGTGGGGGTGCGCCGCGAGGCCCTGCTGGAAAAGATCGCCGAGAACGACGAGAAGCTGATGGAAAAATACCTGGCCGAAGGCACCCTGGCAGCCGAGGAAGTCCGCGCCGGGCTGAAGAGCGCCCTGCTGCAGCGCAACGCCTTGCCGGTGCTGCTGGGCGACGCCCTGGCCAACCGCGGCGTGGCGCAGGCCCTTGATTTCCTGGTCGCCTACGCGCCGTCGCCCCTGGAGGCGGCGCCGGCCGTCGACCGCAACGGCGCCCCGCTCAAGGCCGACAAGTCGGCCCCCTTCGCCGCCCTGGTCTTCAAGACCATTGCCTCCTTCTCAAGGAATCCTGCAATGTGGAACGCA
>CAYXCX010000131.1:0-2348 GCA_964463405.1 uncultured Clostridia bacterium | reverse complement strand
TCCCTCATCCGCGTGTTTTCCGGCCACTTCAAGCCCGACAGCTTTTATTTCAACTCCAACAAGGAGGTCGAGGAGCGCGTGGCCGGCCTCTTCCTGCTGCAGGGCAAGGCGCAGGAGCCGGCCGGCGAGGTCCAGCCCGGCGACATCGTCGCCGTGACCAAGCTGAAGGAGACCCAGACCGGCGACACCCTGTCGACCAAGGCCGACCGGCTGCAGCTGCCGCCGATCGTCTTTCCCGTCCCGTCCATCTCGTTCGCCGTCGAGCCCAAGGCCCGCGCCGACGAGGGCAAGATCTCCAGCGCCCTGCAGCGCATCATGGAGGAGGACCCCACCATCAAGATGCGGCGCGACCCGCAGACCAAGGAGCTGATCATCTCCGGCAACGGGCAGCTGCACGTCGAGCTGGTGGGCAACAAGCTCAAGCGCAAGTACGGCGTCGAGGTGGGCATGAAGCCGCCCAAGATCGCCTACCGCGAGACCATCCTGGGCAAGGCCGACGTGGACAAGAAGCACAAGAAGCAGAGCGGCGGTCGCGGCCAGTACGGCCACGTGCTGATCCGCATGGAGCCGCTGCCCCGCGGCAGCGAGTACGAGTTCGTCAACTCGCTGGTGGGCATGTCCATCCCCCGCAACTTCGTGCCGGCGATCGAGAAGGGAATGCTCGAGGCCAAGAGCACCGGGGTTCTGGCCGCCTACCCGGTGGTCGACTTCCGCATCGAGCTCTACGACGGCAGCCACCACGAGGTCGACTCGTCGGACATGGCCTTCAAGATCGCCGCGTCCAAGGCCTTCAAGGCGGCCATGAAACTGGCGCGGCCGACCATCCTCGAACCGGTGATGAACGTCGAGGTGGTCATCCCCGAAGAGTTCATGGGCGAGATCAACGGCAACCTCAGCGGCCGGCGCGGCCGCATCCAGGGCATGGAGACCAAGGGCAAGAACCACGTGGTCAAGGCTTCGGTGCCCATGTCGGAAATGCTGGACTTCGAGCCCACGCTGACCTCGATCACCGGCGGCCGCGGCAGCTACGCCATGGAGTTCTCCCACTACGAGGAGGTCCCGGCCCACCTGCAGAAAAAGATCATCGACGAGGCGGTCAAGGAAGGTCGGGTCAAGGAAGAAGAAGAATAGTGGTAGTGGTAGTGTTAGTGTTAGTAGCAGCATAGAAACGAGCTGCTATTTAAAAGCGGCTAGGGGAATGACAGCGAACGATCATCGGCTCGTCCGTCTCGTTCAATACTTTTTCCGTAGTTCAATTCATGCAGCTACTCGTCACGCGGCACGGTAGACCGGTCCGCCGCCCGTCATGAAACTCTCCGAGTTTGATTTCGCGCTGCCGCCGGAGCTGATCGCCCGCTATCCGGCCGAGCGCCGCGACGGTTCGCGCCTGCTGCGCTTCGAGCGCGCCAGCGGCCGCCTCTCGCACCACCGCTTCGCGGAACTGCCCGACCTGCTCGCTCCCGGGGATTTCCTGGTCCTGAACGATTCGCGCGTCATCCCGGCCCGGCTGCTGGGGGAGATCGACGGCCGGCCGGCCGAGATGCTGGTCGTGC
The DNA here is from genome assembly GCA_964463405.1 of uncultured Clostridia bacterium. GTDB lineage: Bacteria > Acidobacteriota > Aminicenantia > UBA2199 > UBA2199 > UBA2199. The sequence goes on along the minus strand of CAYXCX010000131.1, from coordinate 795 downwards.
GCGACCTGGGCGCGGGATCGCTCGAGGCCCTGTGCCGGCCGGCGGCGCGCTTCCGTCCCGGCGCCGCGTTCGCGGCTGCCGGCGGGCCGCGCGGCGTCGTGACCGATGCCTGCGGCCGCGGCCGCCGGCGGCTGCGCTTCGACCGCGACTGCGCGCGCGTCCTGGACCACGGTTTTGCGCCGCTGCCCCCCTATATCAAGCGCCGGGCTGAGGAGGCGGCGCGGAAGCGGAGTTTCGACCTCGAGCGCTACCAGACCGTTTACGCCGGGCGGCCCGGCTCCATCGCCGCTCCCACCGCCGGGCTCCATTTCACGCCGGAGGTGCTGGAGCGGCTGGGCCGCGGGCATGAGCTCCTGCGCCTCACCCTGGAGGTCGGCGAGGCCACCTTCCAGGCAATCGCGGTCGACGAAATCGGCGAGCACCGCATGGGCCGCGAGCGCGTCCGCGTCCCCGCCGCCACGGCGCGGCGCATCGCCGAGCTGAAAGGGGAGGGGCGGGCGCTGCTGGCCGTGGGCACGACCTCGGTTCGCTCGCTGGAGACCTATGCCCGCCTGGGAGCGGACGCGTCGCGCGAGGAGTTCGATTCGGAACTGTTCATCACCCCCGGCTTCCGCTTCCGGCTGGTCGACAAGCTGCTGACCAACTTTCACCTGCCCAAGTCGTCGCTCTTCATCCTGGCCTGCGCCTTCGCCGGCCTGGAGCCGCTGCGCGAGGCCTACCGCGCGGCCATCGCCGAGAAGTACCGCTTCTTCTCCTACGGCGACGCCATGTTGATAATATAAAGGAACGATCTAG
>CAYXCX010000130.1:0-5822 GCA_964463405.1 uncultured Clostridia bacterium | reverse complement strand
GCGTCGCTGAACTCCTTGAGGGCCGCGTCCAGCTTGCCCGACTTCATCCGGCTGCGGGCGTAGATCTCGAAGATCTTCTCGTCGTTCTTGTCGGCGGCGGCGAAGGAGTTGTACATGGCGATGGCGTCGCCGTACTTCTGCGCCTGGTACAGCTGGCCGATCTTTTCCAGGCTGGTCAGCGGCCGGGCCGGCTGCTTGGGGGCGCCGCTCAGCTCGTTCTTCAGCGCGGCGGCGTTCCGGGCGATGTCGGCGATGTTGTTCTTCTGGGCGAAGGAGACCGCCTTCTCGGCCCAGGTCAGGCCCTTTTCCTTGTTGTTGCTGGCGCCGTAGGAGCTGCCCAGGATCAGGTAGACCCCCGCCTCCAGCTTGGGCTCCATGCCGCCCAGCTGCACGGCCTTCTCGCCGTTGCGGATGGCCTTGTCGTAGTTCTTGGTGTTGTAATTGTCGACGGTCAGCCAGTAGTAGGCCAGCTTGGAAAAGACGTTCTTGGCCGGATCGGGGTATTTCTTGATATAAGCCTCGAAGGCGCCGATCCGTTCGGCTCCCGGCTTCTTCTGCAGGGCGGTGGTGTAGTCGATGCCGGCGTTCTCCAGGTCCTGGGCCCAGGAGAAGGCCGCGGCCAGAGCCAAGATCAGCGCGATCGTCAGTAGCTTTCTCATGCGATCCTCCCTTGCTTGTCGCATCCATTACCGCTTAGACGGAAGGTTTTATTGGATTGGTTTGCCAAGCCGCTAGTATTCATACCTGGAATGATTTTCCATGCCGAAAGTTTCCACGAATAAGGTATCATAATACGCCGCAAAAAACAAGCAGGGGCTGGAATTTTCCCGATCTAGAGACGTCAGACGCCAGACGTTAGACGTTAGCAAGGCAATAGCCGAGCTAGAGACGTTAGACGCCAGACGTTAGACGTTAGCAAGGCATGAGTCGAGCTATAATGAAGAAAGCTCAGAGAGATCCATCAAGGGCATTTCTCTTGCTAACTACTATCGTCTAACGTCTAACGTCTCGATCTCGTTCTTTTTCTTACTAACCACTAGCGTCTAACGTCTAACGTCTGAGCTCTATTGCCCATTCACTGAAAGATTTCTATAATACTGCCATCTAAGCAAGGAGTCCCTTATGCACCCAGTCATAGAATGGCTGGACGGCCAGGTGGTCATGCTCGACCAGCGCCTGCTCCCCGGGCAAAAGGCGTTCATCCGCCATCGCAGCCACCTGGAGGTGGCGCGCAGCATCCGCGACATGGCCATCCGCGGCGCCCCGGCCATCGGCATCGCCGCCGCCTACGGCATCGCCCTGGGGGTGGCCGAGCTGGACGGTGATCCCGGCCTGGCCAAGCAGGGGTTCCTGGAGGAGCGCTTCCGCCAAGTCGTCGCCGCCATCACCGCCACCCGCCCCACCGCCGTCAACCTGTTCTGGGCGGCAAGGCGCATGGAGGAAGTCTTTTCCCGCCACCGCGCCGACTATCCGCGGCTGCGCCGCGAGCTGCTCGCCGCCGCCGAGCGCATGGACCGCGAGGACTTCGAGATCAACCGCGCCATCGGCCGCAACGGCCAGGAGCTCATCGCGGACGGCGCCACGGTGCTGACCCACTGCAACGCCGGCGCCCTGGCCACGGCCGGCTACGGCACGGCGCTGGGCGTGGTGCGCGCCGCCGTCGAGGCCGGCAAGGCGGTGCGCGTCATCGCCGGCGAGACCCGCCCCTTTCTGCAGGGGGCGCGGCTGACCGTCTGGGAGCTGCAGGAGGACGGCATTCCCGTCACCCTGATCACCGACGGCATGGCCGGCCACGTCATGGCCAAGGGCATGGTGCAGGCGGTGATCGTCGGCGCCGACCGCGTGGCGGCCAACGGCGACGCGGCCAACAAGATCGGCACCTACGCGCTGGCCGTCCTGGCCCGCCACCACGGCATCCCCTTTTACGTCGCCGCCCCGCTCTCGACCATCGATCCGGCCACGGCCGACGGCGCCCGCATCCCCATCGAGGAACGCGACCCGGCCGAGGTGACCAGCTTCCGCGGCCAGGCGACGGCTCGGCCCGGGACCGACGTCTACAACCCGGCCTTCGACGTGACGCCGGCGGGACTGATCACGGCCATCATCACCGAGGAAAAGGTGCTCCGTCCTCCCTACCCCGAGGCGATCGCCGCCCTGGCCGGCCTCAGGCGAAAATAGCCTTTAGCTCGTCCAGGCGGCGGGCGATCTGCACGCCGCGCAGGCAGGCAGCCGTGCAGCGGGAGCAGCCTGCGCAGGCTCCCAGGCCGCGAACGGCCGGAATCTCGTCCAGGGCGCGGCGCATCTCGCCAAAATTCCCGTAGTCGGCGGCGTACATGTGGGCCCGGACCAGGGCCGGCACGTCGATCCCCCGCGGGCAGGAGGCGGCGCAGGCGCCGCACTGGCGGCAGGCATGGTTCAGGGCCAGCTGCACCCCGGGGTCGGCCAGGAAGCGGGCCTCCTCGGCCGAGTATTCCAGGTCAAAGGCCACGGCCCAGTCGGTTTCCAGCTGCTGGAAGGTGGTGTAGCCGGGAATGGCGGTGGCGACCGATTCGATGCGCAGCGCCCACTTGAGCAGCGCCGAATGCCAGGCGCCGCCCTCCTGGAACTCGGGGCCGGCGGCCGCGCTCTCGCGCGCCCAGGCCTGCTTGCACTGCGTCTTCATGGCCACCAGGCCGATGCCGGCCTGGGCCACCTTGGTCATGGCCTCCAGCAGCGGCTTTTCCCCGGCCAGGGAATAGTTGATCGGCGAGAGGATCACGTCGTAATGGCCCAGGGGCACGGCCGCTTCCAGGCATTCGGTCACGTTCTTGTGGGTGGAAAAGCCGACGAAGCGCGCTTTTTTGGCCTTTTTGACCTTATCCAGCGCCGCCAGCAGGCCGGGCCGCTTGAGCAGCGCCGGGTCGCTTATGGAATGGACGTAGAGGATGTCGACATGGCCCATCTGCAGGCGGGCCAGCGACTGCTCGAAGCGGCCAAGGAACTCTTCTTCGACCAGCTTGTCGCCCATCTGGTCCATCAGCTCGGGCCTGGCCGGGGGCACCTTGGTGGCGATGACCACCTGGTCGCGGGCATGCAATTCCTTGATGACGGCCCCGACCATCTCCTCGTTGCGCCCCTTCTGGTAGCCCCAGGCGGTGTCGAAGTGGCGGACGCCCATTTCATAAGAGCGCTTGAGCAGGGCCGGGTTGTCGGCGTTCATCACCCCCATGGAGACGATGGGCAGGCGGATGCCCGTCCTGCCCAGCACGCGGCTGATGGGCTTTTTGCCGGGCTCAGCGGCTTTTTTCGCCTCCGGGGCCTTCTGGGCGCCGAGCGGCATTTTCGCCAGCAGGCCGGCCGCGGCGCCAGCGGCGGTGGTGAATATGAATTCTCTTCGGTTATAGCCTTTCTTGTCTTTTTTCATGTTTCCTCCTTGTCTTGGGGAGTCCGGTGCCAGAGATTGTACCTTTTAAAAGAATACAAAATCAACTCTAGAAAGGAAAAAGGTAAAAGGTAAAAGTGAGAGGCCCTTCAAGCCAAATAACTATCTGTCTTTTTATGTTCGTTATTTGCTGTTCCTATCACTATCACTAACACTAACACTAACACTTGAAGATCGATCAGCGATTACCTTTGAGATCAGCTCAATATCTTCAGGATCCGCGGCCGCAAAGCACACCCGCTCCACCCCGGCCGGGATCAGGTCATAGTAGGCCTGCAGCTCCTCCAGCGGGATGGGCTCGCTCGTTCTCCAGTCGCGCGCCTGCAGCTTGACGACCAGTTTTTCGCCCCAGAGGCGCAGCGCCGCCTCCAGCAGGCGGCGGAAGTGCAGGCGGTTCTCCCCTTCCGCCAGTCCCATCTCGGCCTGCATCTGCCGCGGGTAGGCCATAAGATAAAACAGGTCGACGCCGGCCGCGGCAGCGGCGGCGTCAAAGGCATACCAGGCGCGGGCCCGTTCCGGAGTCAGAGGCGCCTCATAGTGGACGTTGAGGCCGATCTCGATGCCCGGCCGGGCCCGGCGGCAGGCTGCGACGATCCGCCGCAATGCCTCGCCTACGCGGGCGACCTTGAGCTCCTGCCAGGCGCGCTGCTGGGCCGTCCCCCTTTTCAGCATCGACCGCGGGTCGGCGGCCACGCCGCTGGCGCGGGCGAAGGCGGCCTTGCCCCAGCCGGAAAAGCCCTCGCCCTGGAGCAGGGTCAGGTCGTCCTGGAGCAGGATGCCCCGGACAGGCTGGCGGGCCAGGGCCGCCAGCAGGGCGGCCTGCAGCTCCAGCGCCTCGGGGTTGAACAGGTCGAGCTTGGGGATCATGTGCTCGCGGCCGTCGCGCCACTGGCGGTCAAGCAGCCTTTGATCTCCGAACCAGGCGAACTTGCGCGTTCCCATCCAGGCCCACAGCGGCACCGGCCCGCCGTCGTAGGCCGCAACCCAGGAGGCGAGCGCCGGGCGCGCCATCGCGAAGGGGCTGCCGGGAAAATAGAGCCCCCCTTTTCTCTCGTCATCGCTGAACACGCGCAGGATGGCCTTGGCCAGGCCGGCCGCCTGCAGGAGCGCGGGGGCGGCAGGGGCCGCGTAGTCGTTGCGCCGGAACTGGACCTCGTGGCGGCGCGTCCCGGCGGCGAGCGGCAGCGCCAGGGTCAGGGCCAGGGCCAGGATGGGCCTACAGCGAAAGGTTCCAGGCATCGGAGGCGTACTTGGCGCGCAGCTCGCCGATGCGTTCCCGGTCGCCGGGGGCGAACGCGAAGGGGTGCAGGTCGCCGCCGGTGAACTCGCGGAAGCTCGCCGCCAGGGCGTCGCGCAGCTCGGCCGCCGGCCGCGGCGAAATGTCGCCCCAGGTGGTCATGCTGCGGCGCAGAGCCGCGGCGGGAAAATTGGCGCCGGCGGCGTACAGGTCGTAGTCCATGGCCAGCGGGATGGAGCCGTGCTGCAGCAGCGCCTGCCGGTCGCGCTTCTGGGCCGAGCCCACGATCTTCTTGCCCGCCACTTCGATTTCGTGCGGCGTGGGGAAGGAAAAGCAGGGATTGCTGCTGCGCGCGAGCTCGGAGGCGCTGCCCTTGGAGAGAACGGCGTCGACGCCCAGCGAGCGGATGGCCCCGACCAGCACCCGCGAGATCAGCAGGTAGGAGCGGTGCAGGTCGTTCTCCTTGAAAAAGACGTCCTCGGAGGAGGCCACGGCGTAAGTGACCTCGCGGTGGTGCAGCACGGCCTTGCCGCCGGTGATGCGGCGCACGTACTCGCAGCCCCCCTCGCGGATGGCGTCCAAGTTCAGCGCCCGGGCCGCCCGCTGCGAGGCGCCGATGGAAAAGGTTGGCAGGCGCCAGGAATAGAGGCGCAGGAAGCCCTGCTTTTTTTCGTGGCAGAGATGAAACAGATATTCGTCCCGGGCCATGTTCTCGGCCGCCGGGAGCGGTTCCGGCTCCAGGAGCAGGAACCAGGAGGGCATTACTTGCCTTGAGGCTTGGCGGCGTTCTCGCCGCCGTGGGCGGCGTGAAGCGCTCCTTTGTCCTCGCCGGCGCGCGGCTTGTCCTCGCGCGGACGCATTTCGATGTTGCCCTCGAAGAAGGCGCTGTCGGCGATCACCACCCGCGGGGCGTGGATGTTGCCGTGCAGCGTCCCCTCGGGGACGATCTCCACGCGCTGGCTGCCGCGCACGTCGCCGGTGACCTTGCCCTGGATGACGACGTCGCGGCCCTCGATCTCGGCCTCGACCACGCCGTTGCGGCCGATCACCACCCGGCTCTTGGCATGGATCTTGCCATGGATCTTGCCCTCGACGAGGATCTCGTCCTCGGAGTACACGTCGCCCTTGACCACCAGCGTCTTGCCGACGACCGTGGACTTGGCC
>CAYXCX010000129.1:0-5833 GCA_964463405.1 uncultured Clostridia bacterium | reverse complement strand
GGCAAGAAGGTGCTGGTGGCCGACATTTTGGCCCGCCTCGCCGCCGCCGTCTTTGCCGTGCCCGCGGCGCAACTGACCGCCCCGCTCGCCTGGCTGGGCGCCGTCGCCTACACCCTGCAGATTTATCTGGATTTTTCCGGCTACTCCGACATGGCCATCGGCCTGGGGCTCATGTTCGGCTTGCGCATCGGCGAAAACTTCAATTTCCCCTACGTCTCCCGCTCCATCACCGAGTTCTGGACCCGCTGGCACATTTCCCTCTCCGCCTGGCTGCGCGATTTCCTGTTCCTGCCCCTGGCCTTTGCGATCTCGCGCCGCATCCGCGGCGAGCGCTGGCTGGGGGTGCGCGCCGACGACTGGTGCTACTACCCGGCCATGCTCCTGACCATGCTGCTCTGCGGCCTGTGGCACGGCGCGGCCTGGACGTTCGTCGCCTGGGGCGGCTACCACGGGGTCCTGATCCTGCTGGAGCGCCGGGCGCTGAAGAAGTTCCTGCGCCGGGCCTGGCCGCCGCTGCAGTCCGCCTACGCGCTGCTGGCGGTCACCCTGGGCTGGGTGCTGTTCCGCTCGGCCAACTTTTCCCAGGCCGCCGGCTTTCTCCGGGCCCTGTTCGGCTTCGGCACGGGCGACGGCCGCGAGCACTATCCCGCCCTGTACCTCGACAATCTGACCCTGCTGGCGCTGGCGACGGCGGTCGCGCTGGCCGCGCCGAGCGGGCGTTTTCTGGCCGGGCTTGCGCGGAACTTGCCGGGCCGCCTCCGCGGCCGCCCCCGCGCCTGGGCGCTGGCCGGCGGCCGGGTCGGCACCGGGCTGCTGCTGCTGCTGCTGCTGCTGGCCAGCGCCATGCGCCTGGCCGTTTCCACCCACAATCCCTTCATCTACTTCAGGTTCTGAGAATGAGCGGCGCCGAGACGAAAAAAGGCTGGAGGAGCTGGCCGCGCTGCGGCCCCATCCTTTTTCTGCTGCTGATCTTCCTGCCGCTGGCCGACATGGTCTTCCGCTTCGCCCCCGAAGTGGCCATGCTCGAAAAGCGCCGGCTGGCGCCGGCGCCGCGCTTCGCCTGGCGGCAGCCCCTGGATTTTCTCCGCCAGGGCGACGCGTACTTCCGCGACCATTTCGGCTTCCGCGGGCTGCTCGTGCAGCTTCACAACCGCATCGCCGCCGGCTGCCTCGGCAGCTCCCCCAGCGCCAAGGTGGTCGTCGGCCGCCGGGGCTGGCTGTTCATGGCCCGCGAGACCGAGAGCCGCGACGAAATGGAGTACTTCCGCCGCCTGCGGCCGTTCAACCAGGCCGAGCTCCAGGACTGGCGGCTGAAGCTGCGCCAGCGCCGCGATTGGCTGGCAGCGCGCGGGATCGCCTACCTGTTCCTCGTCGTTCCCAACAAGAGCACGGTGTATGCCGAGCACGTGCCGGCGCGCTTCCGCCCCCTGCAGCGCCCGAGCCGCCTGGACCAGCTCCTGGCCGAGCTCGGCCGCGAGGGCGACTTCCCGGTCCTCGACCTGCGCCGGCGGTTCCAGGACGCCAAGGGCGGGCCCCGGCTGTACAGCAAGACCGATTCCCATTGGAACGACCTGGGCGCTTTCCACGCCTTCGCGGCGATCCTGGAAAAGCTGGCGCCCCGTTTCCCGGGGCTGCGGCCGCCCGATCTCGCCTCCTATGTCCTTCGCGTCCGGGACCGCGCCGGCGGCGACCTGGCGCAGATGCTCGGGCTGCAGAAGCGGGCGTACCGCGAGGGGCGGATCCAGCTGCAGCCCCGCCAGGCGGCGCGCACGCGCAACGTCCAGTCGCGCCGGCTCATCGGCCCCTACATCCGCCTGGCGATCAGCGAAACGCCGGCGGCCGAACTGCCGCCGCTGCTGGTGGTCCACGATTCCTTCATCCACCAGCTCAAGCCGTTTCTCGATTCCCGCTTTCGCCGCGTGGCCTATGTCTGGGACTGGGGGCTGCACTTCTTCCCGGACGTCGTGGAGCGCGAGAAACCGGCGCTGGTCATCGACGAGATCGCCGAGCGCATGCTCTGCGACCTGAAGCTGGAAAACCCTCCCGCCCTGGCCCCGCTTCCTGAAGGCTGACGCCCGCGCCGGCGCGCCCGCCTCAGGCCGCGGCCGCAAACGCCCCGGAGGGCGCCCCTACCACTTGCGCCGCTTCCAGAAGAAGAGGAAGCCGAAGGCCGAGAGCAGGGCCAGGCCCAGCACCAGCCAGAAGGACAGCGGGTGGCCGTGCGCCAGCGGCAGCCGGACGTTCATGGAGAAGATGCTCACCACCAGCGTCGGCATCATGATGGTGATGGTGATGATGTTCAGGGTCTTCATCAGCACGTTCAGGTTGTTGCCCACGATCGAGGCGCGGGCGTCCATCAGGCTGGAGAGGATGTTGGAGTAGATTTCGGCCTGCTTGTAGCACTGGGTGTTCTCGATGATGACGTCGTCGAGAAACTCCAGGGTCTCGCCGTCGATGCCGATCTTGCCGGCGTTGTTCTTGATTTTCTCGATGACCATGGCGTTGGAGTTGATGGCGTTCAGGTAGTACACCAGGCTCTTTTCCAGGATGAACAGGCTGAGCAGGTACTTGTTCTCCATCGAGGCGTTGATCTTCTGCTCCAGGGAGTCGGAGAGCATGTTGATGATCTTGAGGTGCTCGACGAAGTGGAAGATCGAGCGGTAGAGCAGCGAGAGCATCACCTTGGGCAGCGAATGCCAGCGCACGAAGGGCTTGCCCTCGAACAGCGGGACGTCCTCGGCCATCAGCACGATCAGCTTGTCGCGGAACAGGAAAAGGCCGAGCGAGGAGACACGGAACAGGAAATTGTCGCAGGCTGCGTAGTTCTTGGGGCGCTTGCAGATGACGGCTACGTGGTCGGGCTCGAATTCCAGGCGCGACAGCTCGTCGGGGTCGAGCGAGGAGTTCAGCGTGTGCTCGTCGAGCTTCCACTCCTCGACTAGGAACTTTTTTTCGGCGTCGCTGGGATTGACGTAGACCCGGATCGGGCACAAGTCATTCTGGCTTTCGACGATCTTGCCGCCGGCCAGCTCGTACTTTCTTACCATGCCGCCACCTCCGTTGCCTGGAGAGCGCCCGCGACCCACCCGATCCGCTCCGGCGGGAACAAGCCTGCAAAAGCCTATTATACCAGCATTTTCGGACCTTGTCGAGGCAAAAAAAAGGGGCGGCGACGGCGCCGCCCCGAACTTGGAGAAAGGGATTGCGCTTACTTTTTCTCTTCCGGCTTCTCGCCCGCGATTTTCGCCTGGCACCCGGGCTTGGCCGCGCAGCCGGCCTTTTGCTGGCCATGCTGCTGGCCGCAGCCCTTGCCGACCTGCGGCTGCGCCTTCTGGCAGCAGCCCTCGGCCTTGTTCTGGCAGCCGGACATGCCTGCCATCTGCTGGCCGCCCATCATGCAGCCGCCCATGGCCGGCAGCTTGGCCTGCTGCTCGGGGGTGAGCAGCGCGCGCACCGCTTGCCGCTGGGCCAGGCACTTCTTCAGCATGGCAGCCTTCATCTTGGTGGCCTCGTCGATCTTGGCCTCGGCCTTCTTGAGGTCGACCGGGTCCTTCATCAGGCCCTGCATCTCGGCGTGCAGCTTTTCCATGTCGGCTTTGGTTGCGGCCATGGCTTTCTGGTGCTCGGCGTGCAGCTTCTCCAGCTTGGCCTTCTGCTCGGGGCTGAGATTGGGGATGGCGTTCAGCATCATGCAGCCCTCGGCCTTGGCCATGCATCCCTTGCCCGCCATTTTTTCCTGGTCGCCCGTTTTCGGGCAGCCCGGCTTGCCGCAATCCGGGGCGGCCTGCAGCGGCGCGATCACGACCATGGCTACGAAAGCCGCCAGGGCCAGCACGCGAAAGATCTTTTTGTTTGTCATTGGCTAAAAACCTCCTTTATCGGTTTGCCGTTTTGAAATCACTCTTCGCTCTCGCCCCCTTTCAGGCATCCGCGCCCGCCGGAGGCGTCCAGGGGCGGGCAGGCGGCATCGCCACCCAGGTTCGGGCAGAGCCCACGCTCCAAGTAGGTCTCGAACTTGCGCGTCTGGTCCGGGGAAAAGTGGCCCTTCATCTTCAAGGAATGGAGGATGAAGGCTTTTTCTACCGCAGCCTGCAGACGGGAAATCTCGTCTAGGGCGAAATCCAGCTCAACCTGGGGGACTTCGCCGCGCTTCAGCAGGATGAGCAATTGCCGGCGCTTCTGGCGCAACTGGTCCTGCAGCGGCCGGATCTGGGCCAGGACCTGCTGCCGTTCGCTTTCCATTTGCCGCACCTGCCCGGCGTTCAGGCCGAGATGGCGCTTCATGGGGCTGGCATGCCAGCCGGAGCGCAGCGGGCCTCTGCCGACGGCGTGTCCGGGAACGATCCTCGGCCAGGCCCAATGCAGCAGAAAGCCGATGTTGACGCCCAGCGAGATCACGAGCAGCAGGGGCAGGATCCAGCGTTTCATTGGATATCCCCCTGCAGCAGGCGCTCGTAAACGGCGCCGAACGAATCGCCGGGCAGGTCGGCGAAAGCCTCGAGATTCAGCGCCTGGCTGAATGCCGCCGCCCCGTTCGCCGCCGAGCCGCCTTCCAGCCGGGAGCCGAGGAAAAGCCCGAACGCGGCCGAGAAGGCGAAGAGCAGGAGAGCGGCCGCGCGCAGCAGGGCGACGGGGAGCTGCAAAGCCGGGAAGGCGACCCAGCTCCTGCGCGGCGCCGCGGCAGCGATGCGGGCCATCACCGCAGCGTTGAGGCCGGGGCCGGGATCGAGATCGAGAGCAGGCGGCAGGGCGATCAGGCGCTGCAGCCGGGATTGCGCTTGCCGCCAGCCGCGGCAGGAGGAACAAGAACGCAGGTGCGCTTCCAGTTGTTCCTGCAGTTCCGGAGACAACCGGTTGTCCAGGGCCAGCGACGCGCGTTTTCTTGCATTTTGGCAGCGCATTCTCATTTCCTCCCCTTTAGACAGGCATCCGGCAAAAACCTTGCGCTCACAGTTCCCCCTTGTCGCGCAGGGGCTCCAGGGCGGCGGCCAGGTTGCGCCGGGCGCGGAACAGCAGCGACTCGACCGACGCGACCGACACCGCCATGGCCGCGGCGATCTCCTCGTACGAGCGGCCTTCAAAGCCGGCCAGGACCAGGGCCAGGCGCTGCCGCCGCGGCAGGGCATCCATGGCTTGCCGCAGCCGCGCCTCGCGCTCGCCGGCCACCAGGGCCTCGCCGGCCTCGGGCTGGGCGGCCTGGGGCTCGCTCTCCAGGGAAAGGGGTGCAGGGCAGGATTTGGCTTTTTGGCGGTAATTCAGGCAGACATTGACCGCCAGGCGGTACAGCCAGGTGGAAAAGGCGGCCTCGCCTCGGAAGCCGGCGGCCCGGCGCCAGGCGCGGAAGAATATCTCCTGCGCGAGCTCTTCGGCGTCCTGGCGGTCGCGGCTGAAGCGGTAGGCCAGCTGGAAAACCCAGTCCTGGTGGCGCTGCACCAGCTCGGCGAAAGCTCCGCTTTCGCCGGCGGCGGCCCGGCGCAGCAGTTCGGCATCCTGCTCGCGCTCGTTCATGGAAGCCATCGCCGGGACGGATGCGGGTTTTGGGGCCTGGCACGCATGTGGATTAGACAGCCGGGCGGCGGCATCCTTGCGCCGGGAGCGGTCTCTTGCCCAAGGCGAACGGGAGCAGGGGCCTGCGGCTGTCTGGGCGGGGCCGCCGCTGCATCGCCGGCCAGCGGCCATTCTCCCGGGTCGATTCACTCTTATCGCTCACGCCCCACTATACCACCATTCCCGCCGCAGGAGCAAAAGCGCGCCTGAGGCGAAACGTGGCCAATTCCCCGGCTCCATGTTACAATGGCTCATGCAGCAGAAGATCCTGGAGATCAAGAATCTC
>CAYXCX010000128.1:0-5928 GCA_964463405.1 uncultured Clostridia bacterium | reverse complement strand
TCTCGCGGCGGATGGGGTCGAAGGAGGAGACCAGGATGGCCTCAGGCGTGTCGTCGACGATGAAGTCGACGCCGGTGGCGTTCTCCAGGGCGCGGATGTTGCGCCCCTCGCGGCCGATGATGCGCCCCTTCATCTCGTCCGAGGGCAGGTCGATGACCGTGACCGAGGAAGAGACCACGTGCTCGGTGGCGATGCGCTGCACGGCGTTGGAGATGGCCTCCTTGGCCAGCAGGGCGCTGCGCTCCTTCAGCTCGTCCTCGATCTGCTTCAGGCGCTGGGCCGACTCCAGGCGCGCCTCGCTCTCGTACTGCTTGATGATCAGGTCCTTGGCCTCCTGCACGGTCAGGCCGGAGATCTTCTCCAGCGTGCGCCGCTGCTCCTCCTGCAGCTTGCCGACCTGGGAGCGGACGGCGGCGATCTCCTCCTCCTGCAGGTCGAGGTCGTGCTCTTTTTTCTTCAGCTCCTTTTCGCGGTTGTCCAGGTTGGCGTAGCGCTTGTCGAGATTCTCCTCCTTCTGGATCAGCCGCTTCTCGGTGAGGTTGAGGCGGTTCACCTTCTCGTTCTGCCGGCTGTTGTACTCGTTCTTCCACTCGGCGAACTCCTCTTTCAGCTCCAGCAGCGACTGCTTGCGCTGCCGCTCCAGCTCCTCGCGGCCGCGGTCCTCGAACTGCTTGCGCTGGGCCTCGACCTTGCGGTATTCGCCGGCGAATATCCCCTTCTTGAAAGCAAAAACCGCTCCCGCCCCCAGCAGGGCGCCGAGCAGCAGCATGGCGATGGCGATCCCGATCATTGGCTTCCTCCTCCAGATCAGGATGACAAACTGACGGTTAACTTTCCATCCTCGCTTTCAGGCGAAAGCAGCGTGTCGATCCGCCCCAGGATCTGGGCCAGCTTCTCGTTCTCCTTCTTGAGGGAGAACAGGTCCTGGGCGATGTTTATCGAAGTTAACAACCCCAATTTCTGGGCGTCCAATTCGTTCATCCTGCTCTTAATTCTGTTGATTTTGTTCTCCACGTACTCGACCACCTGCAGGAACTCCTCCGGCTTGACGTCGTCGGCCAGCTGGAACACGAAGCGCTTGCCGGTGATCGTGACTTCGACTTCCTTGGCCATCAGTCGCCGATGGAGTCGACCAGGCTGATCAGCGAGGCGATCTTCTTGCGGATCTCGGTCTTTTCGCCCTCGCGCTGCGAGGAGTCGCGCTGGGTTTCCTGAAGCTCCTTCTTGAGCTTCTGGTTTTCCTCGCGCAGCGCCTTCATGCCGGCGATCAGGCGGTTGATCTTCTCTTCCAGTTTATCGAACTCCTTGAAACCGACGCTCATGGCTCGTTCTCCTTATCGTTGGATTAGGCCCAGGCGCTCCGCCAGCCGGGCGGTGAGCTCCTGGTGCAGGGCGTTCGCCTCCTCGCCGGTGAGCGTGCGCTCGGCGGCGCGGTAGGTGAAGGCGACGGACATGCTGACCCGGTCGGCCGGGATGGCCTCTCCCTGGAACACGTCGGTCAGCTCAACGCTTTCCAGCTCGGGCGGCCGCAGGCTTTCGACGGCGGCGCGCAGCTCCTCGTAAGGCCGCCGCTTGGGCATGAGAAAGGTGAAGTCGCGGCGGGCGGCCGGGAAGCGCTTCCAGGGGCGGAAGCGGCGCTCGTCGCCGGCGGCCGTCAGCGCCGCCAGCTCGATCTCCCAGGCGAACACCGGCCGTTCGATCCTGAAGGCGGATCGGAAAGCGGCGGCGATCTCCCCGCACCAGCCGCAGGCGCGGCCGTTGATCTCGACGCGCAGGCAGGCGTCGCGGGCGAAGGCCGGGTGGGCGCCGGCGCGAAAATCGAGGTCGAGGCGCAGGCGCCGGCCCAGGGCCGCCAGCTGCGCCTGCAGCCAGGCCAGGTCGAACTCGCGGGCTTGCAGGCGCCAGTCCTTGCGGCGCTCCAGGCCGCAGGCGCTGGCCGCCAGGCGCGGGCTCTCCAGCACCCGCCCGTCCCGGCTGGCGAAGGACTTGCCGATCTCGAACAGGGCCAGCCGCTCCAGCCCCTGGTTGGCGTTGGCGGCGGTGTTGCGCAGCAGCCCGGCCAGCAGCGAGTTCTTCAGCACCGAAAAGTCCCGTCCCAGCGGATTTTTCAGGACTACGGGACGGCCCTGGGGATCGGCCAGGCCGTTCTCCTCCGGGCTCTGGAAGACGTAGTTGATCACTTCGCTGAAGCCGGACGCGGTCAGCTGCGCCTTCAGCGCCTGCAGCAGGCCGCGCCCCGGGTCCAGGCGCAGCTCGGGGTTCGCCGCCAGCGGCATCTCCCCGGGCAGGTGTTCGTAGCCGTGGATGCGGACGATCTCTTCGACCAGGTCCTCGCGGCACTCGGCGTCGACGCGGTGGCTGGGCGGCGTCACATGCCAGCGGTCGCCGCGGTCCTCCAGCGCGAAGCCCAGGCGCTGGAGAATGGCCGCGATTTCGGCTTGCGGCAGGTCCATGCCGGTCAGTCGCCGCGGAAAATCCTTGTCCAGCAGGATGGCGGGACGCTCCTGGGGCCGGGGATAGACGTCCTGGAAAAAGGACGCGGCCAGATCCCGGCCCTGCGAGCGCGAGAGCAGCAGCAGGGCCATGCGCAGCGCCGGCAGGGTGGCCTCGGCGTCCATGCCGCGCTCGAAGCGGTAGCTGGCGTCGGTTTTCAGCCCCAGCGAGCGGGCGCCGCGGCGGATGACCACCGGGTCGAAGCAGGCGCTCTCGATGAAGACGTGGCGCGTATGCGGGCCGACGCCCGAGTCCAGCCCGCCCATGATCCCGGCCAGGGCCAGGGGGCGCTCGCCGTCGGCGATCAGCAGGTGCCCCGGGTCCAGGGCCACCTCGCGCTCGTCGAGCAGGCGCAGGGTTTCGCCGGACCGGGCGCGGCGCACGCGCACCTGGCCGCCGCGCAGCCGCTCGAGGTCAAAGATGTGCAGCGGCTGGCCGCAGGTCATCATCACCAGGTTGGAAACGTCGACGACGTCGCTGATCGGGCGCAATCCCAGGCTGAGCAGCAGCTGCTGCACCTCGGGCGGCGATTCCTTGACCCGCAGGTCGCGGACGATGCAGCCGCTGTAGCGGCGGCAGTCGGCCGGGTCCTCGATGTGGATGGCGAAGCTCGCCGTCTGCTGGCGTGCCGCATGGCCGCCGTTCCCATTGGGGGATTGGCGGACCGCCTCCGGCGCCGGCGCCTCGAGGCGGACGGCGCCCAGGTCCATGGGGCTGAAGCGCAGCCGCCCGTCCTTGGCGGCGATCTCGCGGGCCACGCCGTAGTGCGACAGCCAGTCGGGGCGGTTGGGGGTCGTTTCCAGGTCGAGAACGGTCTCGCCGCCCACCTGCTGGATCTCGGCCGTCTCCAGGCCGACGCCGGCCAGCAGCTCGCGCAGGGCGCCGTCGTCCAGGGCGAAGGGGGCGAAGCGCTTGAGGTAGGCGAGGTTGATCTTCATGGCTTCACCCGAACTGCCCCAGCAGGCGCAGGTCGTTCTCGTAGAGCAGCCGCAGGTCGGGCACGCCGTACTTGACCATGGCCACGCGCTCGATGCCCATGCCGAAGGCGAAGCCCGCGTACTCCTGGGGATCGATGCCGCAGTGGCTCAGCACTCGCGGATGCACCATGCCGCTGCCCAGGATCTCCAGCCAGCCCGTCCCCTTGCAGACCCGGCAATCCGACCCCGCGGGAGAAGAGTTCAGCCCCACCTGGGAAGAGTCACCTGCGGGGCGGCATAAGAAGCAGCTGATGTCCACTTCGGCCGAGGGCTCGGTGAAGGGGAAGTAGCCGGGGCGGAAGCGCAGCACGACGTCGGGGCCGTAGAACGCCCGGCAGAAGGCCTCCAGCGTCCCCTTGAGGTGGGAGAAGCGGATGCCGCGGTCGACCAGCAGCCCCTCCACCTGGTGGAAGCAGGGCGAATGGGTGGCGTCGGGGTCGTCCTTGCGGAAGGCCTTGCCCGGCGAGATGATCTTCAGCGGCGGCTTGTGCGCCAGCATGTAGCGCACCTGCATGGGCGAGGTGTGGGTGCGCAGCAGCAGTTCGTCGTGCCCCTCCAGGAAAAAGGTGTCCTGCTCGTCGCGGGCCGGATGGTGCGCGGGAATGTTCAGCTTGGTGAAGTTGTAGTCCTCCAGCTCGACCTCGGGGCCGTGGGCGATCTCGTAGCCGAGCTGCAGGAAGATCTCCTCGATGCGGCTCTGGATGTCGGCCACCAGGTGGACGTGGCCCAGCGGCAGCTCCGACGGAGGCAGGGTGGGGTCGCGCCAGTCGGCTCCGGCCGGCG
This sequence comes from uncultured Clostridia bacterium, assembly GCA_964463405.1. Lineage (GTDB taxonomy): Bacteria > Acidobacteriota > Aminicenantia > UBA2199 > UBA2199 > UBA2199. The sequence continues at coordinate 1,675 of CAYXCX010000128.1, read as the reverse complement.
GGGCGGCGGCCAGGCGGGCGGCGGCGGCGGCCAGCGACTCCTCGACGCGGGCCTTGAGCTCGTGGATCGCCTGGCCGGCCCGCGGGCGGTCGGGCGGGGCGAACTCCTTGAGCCGGGCCAGCAGCAGGCTGACCGTTCCGCGCTTGCGGCCGAGGAGGCGCTCGCGCAGCGAGGCCAGGTCCTCGGGAGACTGAATTCGCTCTAGCTCATCGACAACGGCAAGCCGAACTCCTTCAATCTCTTTTGCCAGTGCATCGATCATGCCGCCGCTTTGGCTTTCTCGACGATGGCCCGGAACGTGTCGGGCTCGCAGGCCGCCAGGTTGGCCAGCATCTTGCGGTTGATCAGGATATGGGCCTTCTTCAGGTTCTTCATGAACAGCGAGTAGCTCATGCCGAACTCGCGCACGGCGGCGTTGATGCGCACGTTCCACAGGGCGCGGAAGTCGCGCTTGCGGTTGCGCCGGTCGCGGTAGGCGTAGGACATGGCCCGCTGCACCGATTCCTTGGCCGAGCGGTAGTTCTTGCGCTTGGCGCCCCAGAAGCCCTTGGCCTGGTCCAGTATCTTCTTCCTGCGCAGCAGTTTCTTGTTTCCGCGGGTGACTCTAGGCATGGTCTCCTCCTATTTCCCGTAAGGCAGCAGTTCCTTCGCCTTCTTGTGCTCGGACTTCACCACCAGCGTCGATTTTTTGAGGTTGCGCTTGCGCTTGGCGCTCTTCTTGGTCAGGATGTGGCGCCCGAAGGCCTTGCTGCGCTTGATCTTGCCGCTGGCCGTGACCTTGAAGCGCTTCTTGGCGCCTCTATGCGTTTTTAGTTTTGGCATCCTTGCCTCCTTTTTTCGCTCCGATCATGATATGGCAGAAAAAGCCCTCGCGCTTGGGCGGGGCCTCGATTTCCGCGATTTCCCTGAGGATCTCCATGATGCGCGCCACCATCGTTTCCAGCATTTCCGGCTTGCGCTTCTGCCGCCCCTTCAGCCAGACCGTTACCTTGACCTTGTTGCCCTCGGCCAGGAACTCCTTGATCTTCTTCAGCTTGACCTCGACGTCGTGCTCGCCGATGACCGGGGTGAACTTGATCTCCTTGACCAGCACCTTGCGCTGGTTGCGCTGGGCCTCGTGCGCTTTCTTCTGCAGCGAGTACAGGAACTTGCCGTAGTCGAGGATGCGGCAGACCGGCGGCACGGCCTCCGGTGAGATCTCGACCAGGTCCAGCTCCTTCTCGCGGGCGAAGGCCAGCGCCTGGGCCACGGGCAGGATGCCGATCTGGTTCTTTTCCTCGTCGATCAGGCGCACCTCGCGGGCCAGGATCTCCTCGTTGATCCGGTGGGGATTCTTTTTTTTGTTGGGTACGGGTCTAGGATACCTCATAATTCTGGCTTTTTTCCTCTATGTTGATTTTAAGGCGCTGGATGAATGCGGCCAGGGCGATGCGGCCCTGGTCGCCTTTCTTGTGGATGCGGAACGAGATGTTCCCCTCCCGCTCCTCCTGGGGGCCGACGACGACGATGTAGGGGACTTTCTGCGTCTCGGCGTCGCGGATCTTGCGGTTGAGCCCCTCGGCGCGCTCGTCCAGCTCGGCCCGCAGCCCGTGGCCGCGCAGCTCCGCCAGCACCTTGCGGGCGTAGGGCAGGCAGTCGTCGTTGAGCGGCGCGATGACGGCCTGCACCGGCGCCA
>CAYXCX010000127.1:4676-5932 GCA_964463405.1 uncultured Clostridia bacterium | reverse complement strand
GAAGGTCGACTTCAGCCGCCGCCGCGACGTCGAAGGCCTGATCCAGGAGATCCGCCGCCACAAGAAGGGGAACGCCTACTATGCCCCAGCCTGAGCCGGAAAAGAAGACGGTCCTGACCCTGGGCAGGAAGAAGGCGCTGGGCGAGCGGATCGCCGCGGTGACGGCCTACGATTATCCCACCGCCCGCCTGGCCGCGGAAGCCGGCATCGACCTGATCCTGGTGGGGGATTCGCTGGGCATGGTCCTGCAGGGGCACCGCAACACCCTGACGGTGACCCTGGACGAGATGGTCTACCACACCTCGCTGGTCTCGCGCGCCGAGCCGGCCTCGCTGGTGGTCAGCGACCTGCCCTACGGCTCGTTCCACGGCGGCGTCGAGCGCAGCGTGGAGAACGCCTGCCGCTGCCTCAAGGAAGGCGGGGCCGAGGCGGTCAAGCTCGAAGGGGGGCGCAAGCGCTTCCGCGTCATCGAGGCCCTGCTCGACGCCGAGGTGCCGGTGCTGGCCCACCTCGGGCTGACGCCGCAGTCGGTGCACGCCCTGGGCGGGTTCAAGGTCCAGGGCAAGCTGCGGGAGAAGGCGCGCGAAATCCATCAGGACGCCCTGGAGCTGGAGAAGCTCGGCGTCTTCGCCGTGGTCCTGGAGTCGGTGCCGCAGGAGCTGGCGCGGCGCATCTCGGCCGACCTGCGCATTCCCACCATCGGCATCGGCGCCGGCAGCGGCTGCGACGGCCAGATCCTGGTCTTTCACGACCTGGTGGGCTTCACCGACCTCTACCTGCCCAAGTTCGTGCGCAAGTACGCCGACACGCGCTCGCTCTGGCTCGACGCCCTGCGGCGCTACGTCGGCGACGTCCAGGGCGGCGATTTCCCCGGCGACGCCGAGAGCTACCACCTGAACCGCGACATCGACGAGTTCCTGAAATGAAGACCTGCCGCACCGTCGCCAGCCTGCGCCGCGCCCTGGCCGCCAGCGCCGGCGTGGGCTTGGTGCCCACCATGGGCGCCCTGCACGAGGGGCACCTGAGCCTGGTGCGCGCCTGCCGCCGCGAAAACGAGGTGACGGTGGTCTCCATCTTCGTCAACCCGGCGCAGTTCGGAGCCGGCGAGGACCTGCAGCGCTACCCGCGCGACCTGAAGCGCGACGCGGCCCTGCTGCGCCGCGAGGGAGTGGACGTCCTGTTCCTGCCCTCCGAAGCCGAGATGTATCCCGCGCCCTACCGCACCTGGGTCGACGTCGCCGGACTGGACGGCAAGC
>CAYXCX010000127.1:2458-4666 GCA_964463405.1 uncultured Clostridia bacterium | reverse complement strand
GCAAGCTGTGCGGCCGCTCGCGGCCGGGCCATTTCCGCGGCGTGGCCACCGTGGTGCTCAAGCTCTTCCTGCTGGTGGGGCCGCGGCGGGCTTATTTCGGCCAGAAGGACGCCCAGCAGGCCCTGGTCATCCGCCAGCTGGTCCGCGACCTGCACCTGGGGGTGCGCTTGCGCGTGCTGCCCATCGTGCGCGACGCCGACGGCCTGGCCCTCTCCTCGCGCAACGTCTACCTGTCTCCCGAGGAACGCCGGGCCGCCCTGTCCCTGCCCAAGGCGCTGCGCCGCGTCCGGGCCAGGATCGAGGCGGGGGAGCGCGACGCCCGCGCCCTGCGCGCGGCCATGCGGGCCGAGCTCGCCCGCGAGCCCCTGCTGCAGGTCGACTATGTCGCCGTGGCGCGCCTGGAGGACCTGGAGGAGGCGGCCGCCGTAGAGCCCGGAAACACCCTGGTCGCCGCGGCCGTGCGCGTCGGCCGCACGCGCCTGATTGACAACATTCTTCTTGGAGAGATTTCATGCTGATCCCCTTCCTGATCGCCAAGATCCACCGCGCCACCGTCACGGCCGCCGACCTGCACTACGAGGGCAGCATCGCCATCGACGAGGAGATCATGGAGAAGGCGGGGCTGCGCGTCTTCCAGCAGGTATCGGTCTACAACGTGAACAACGGCCAGCGCTGGTCCACCTACGTTCTGCCCTGGGCGCGGGCCACGGGCGCGATCGTGGTCAACGGCGCCGCCGCCCGCCTGGTCCACCCCGGCGACCTGCTGATCATCGCCGCCTACGCCCTGATCGACGAGAAGGAGCTGAATTCGCTGAGCGCCACCATCCTGACCATGGGCCCGGGCAACGGCATCGAAAAAATCACCCACACCAAGCTGTGAGGCGCGCCGCCGCCGCCGCGCCGAGGAACGCGACATGAAAAAAGTGCTGGGACTGGGCAACGCCCTGGTCGACATACTGGTGCGCGTCGATCACGACCTGCTGCGCCGGCTCGAGCTGCCCAAGAGCTGCATGACGCTGGTCAGCGCCTCCCAGGTCAACGCCATCCTGAAGCAGGTTTCCGCCCTGGCGCCGCAGGAGGCCTGCGGCGGCTCGGCGGCCAACACCATCGCCGGCCTGGCCCGCCTGGGCGCCCCCACCGGCTATATCGGCAAGGTCGGCCACGACCCCTACGGCGATTTTTTCGCCGCCGAAATGCGCCGCCACGGAACCGACGCCCGCATGTTTTACGGCGCCGCGCAGACCGGCCGCGCCCTCGGCCTCATCACCCCCGACTCGGAGCGCACCTTCGCCACCTTTTTGGGGGCGGCGATCGAGCTCGACGCCACCGACCTCAGCATGGAGCTGTTCCGCGGCTGGGACGTATTCCACATCGAGGGCTACATGGCCCAGAACCACGCCCTGACCCGCGAGGCGCTGCGCCTGGCCAAGGAGGCGGGGCTCGAGGTGTCGCTCGACCTGGCCAGCCACAACGTGGTGCGCGAGAACCTCGAGTTCCTGCAGCAGATGGTCGGCCGCTACGTCGACGTCGTCTTTGCCAACGAGGACGAGGCCATGGCCTTCAGCGGCGCCCTTTCCCCGGCCGAGGCCCTGGTGACCATCGCCCCGCGCTGCGACGTGGCCGTGGTCAAGCTGGGCAAGAACGGCTCGCTGGTGCGCCGCGGCCTCGAGGAACACCGCGTCGAGTGCATCCCGGCGCGGGCCGTCGACACCACCGGCGCAGGCGACCTGTACGCCGCCGGCTTCCTGTACGGGCTGATCCAGGGATACCCGCTGCCCGTCTGCGGCCGGCTCGGCTCGCTGCTGTCCGGCAAGGTGGTCGAGGTGGTCGGGGCCAAGCTGCGCGAGGATCAGTGGCTGGAAATCGAGGCGAGCCTGCCCAAGCTGTTGTCCCAGAGCGAACGGAGGGACACGTGATGCGTGATACGTGATGAGAAACCGCAAGAGATCGACCTTTGCCGCTTCTCATCACTCCTCACTCATAACTCATCGCTGAGGGCTGATGAAGGAAAAGAAAACCGACGGCCAGCGGCACTACAGGGAGAGAGACCTAGGGAATCGTGTGTGCCGCCCCTGCGCGCGCTCGGCTGTGCGCGTGCTGGAGGAGATCCTCTAAGAAGCGGGCAAAAAAAAAGCGGGGCCGCGGGGCCCCGCCCAAAATACCGATGAAAGCAGCCGCTACTGGCCCAAAATCTCCTTGACCAGGCGG
>CAYXCX010000127.1:0-2448 GCA_964463405.1 uncultured Clostridia bacterium | reverse complement strand
ACCGAGGCGGTGCGGTTGGCCGTGTCGTCGTAGCAGTAGCGGCCGATGAAGCTCTCGACGTTGCCGTCGAAGACCTGGCCCACCACCTCGGCGGCGGCGTTGATCACCGGCGAGCCGGAATTGCCGCCGATGATGTCGCCAGTGCAGACGAAGTTGAGCGGCGTGGCCAGGTCGATCTTGTCGCGGGCCGCGGCCACGCGCGCGGGCAGGTGGAAGGGGGGCTTGTTGTCAAAGCCCTCGGCCCGGTCGAACAGGCCGTAGAAGGTGGTCTTGTAGGGCGCCAGGGTGCCGTTCATGGGGTAGCCCTTAACCGCGCCGTAGGAGAGGCGCAGGGTAAAGGTGGCGTCGGGATAGGCGTTCTTGCCGTAGGCGGCGAAGCGGGCCTGGCCGATCTTCTCGGCGGCCGGGCGGGCGATGCTCTCGATCTCGTCTTCCGACCACTTGCGCATCTCGCGCACGAAGGGGTCGAGCTTGCGCGCCAGGCGGATGAAGCTGTCCTGGCAGCTGGCCACGGCCGCCGGTCCGCCGTCGACCAGCTTGCGGCGCAGCGCCGGGTCGGCCAGCTGCGTGCCGGCCACAAGGGCCTTGGCCGCCTCTTCCGGGGTCTTGCCGTCCAGGCAGGCCTGGACGTAGGGATCGGCGGGCCCAAGCCCCTCGATCATCAGCTGCATGGCGTCGACGGCCATGGCCTCCTCCAGCCCCGGGTAGACGGGGGCCGGCGAGAAGAGGCGGAAGCGCAGCGAATCCAGCTGCGAGGTGTGGTAACCGTCCAGGCGCTCGCCGTCGGGCTTCTGCAGCTCGGTCGCCAGCTGCACGATCTGCAGGGCAATGCCGCCCAGGCGCATGCCCGGAATGCGGCGGTAGGACATCTCCTTCATGCGCCCCTTCTGCTTTTCGATGGCCCCGGCGATCTCGTCCCAGGCGCCGGCGTACTCGGCCTTCCAGGCCGGATTGGCATCGATCAGCCCGCGGAAATCGGCTTCCTGGGCGGCCTTCTTTTCCATGATGCCGGCGGCCTTGAGGCCGTCGTATTCGCCGCTCGAGACTTTCAGGCCGTTTTCAATGCCGAAGATCATGCCGGCGGCCTGGCGGGCCTGCTCGGGGCCGCGGGCGGCGTAGGCGTTCGCCACGCCCAGCATGCGCTTCATGGACTTGATGCGCAGCGGGTAGGCGAAATCGCGCTGGAACTCGATCTGGGCCAGGGTCATCAGCCGGTTGGTCGAGCCGGGGTGGCCAGAAACGAAGACCAGTTCGTTCTCGGCGGCGCCGTTGGCGCTCCACTTCAGGTAATGGGCGACGCGGGCCGGCTGGCCCTTCTCGTAGGCGCGGAACAGGGCCATGTCGATGTCGTGGCGCGGGTAGGTGAAGTTGTCGGGGTCGCCGCCGTAAAAGGCGGCCTGCTGCTCGGGGGCGAAGACCAGCTTGACCTCGGTGTACTTCTTGTAGCGATACAGCCAGTATTCGCCGCCGTGGTACAGGGAGACCACGTCGGAGCGCAGCCCGGTGCGCTTCAGGCTCAGGCGCTCGATGGCGGCGATGGCGGCCTTTTTCGCCGCCAGGGCCTTGGCCGGATCCATCCCCTTCTTGACCGCGGCCAGAACCTTGGCCGTGACATTCTCCATGGAGACCAGCACGTTCAGCTCCAGGTCGGGGCAGGGGATCTCGTCGGCCAGGGCGGCGGCGGTGAAGCCGTCGGCCACGTAGTTCTTCTGGGCGCTGGAGAGTTTCTGCAGCTGGCCGAGGGCCACGTGGTGGTTGGTCAGCACCAGGCCGTCGGGGCTGATGAAGGAACCCGAGCCGCCGTCGCCGACGCGGACCGAGGCCAGGCGGACGTGCTCCAGCCAGGCCGGGGTCGGCTCGAAGCCGTATTTTTCCTTCAATTGCTTCAGGGGCGGGTTGTCCAGGGTCCACATCCCCTCGTCGGCGGCCAGGGGTCCGGCCAGGAGCATCAGCGCCGCCGCCGCGAGCAGCAAGAGCCCGGGCAGCTTTCTTTTCTTGATTTTTTCCACTATAAACCTCCTATTGATCTAGCAAACCTAGTACGAAACTACAGAGGCAATAGTTCTGTGCACTTGGCGTAAGGCATACGGCGGACGGCGTACGGCGTACGGCAACCGCAATACCTAGAACTTGGCATGCTGCAAAAAAGTACGGCGACGGCACTGCGAAGCCGCGTAGGGATTGAATGCCGGATTATCGCCTGTTCTGTCGGCCGCATGCTTCATGAGGAGTTCTGGGAGTTCAAAAGGGCTTTGCCGTCCGCCTTATGCCGTACGCCGAATTCGTTGAGTTCCCATGGAGCCAGGCGGAATCGAACCGCCATCTCAACCTTGCGAAGGTCGCGTTCTCCCATTAAACCATGGCCCCGGACGGTCTTCAGCAGGGCAATATACCATTAAAAAGGGCTTGCTGTCAACGAAGGGATAGGGAAGAGAGAGGGAAGAGAGA
>CAYXCX010000126.1:0-5940 GCA_964463405.1 uncultured Clostridia bacterium | reverse complement strand
GGAAGGCGAAATGGCCGGCGTCGACGCGGCGGCGCGTTCCGTCGCCGTCGACGATCTCGGCCTCGAGCAGCACGTCGGCCATGGAGCGGCCGAAGGCGCCGGCGTTGACGGCGGCGGCCCCGCCCAGCGTGCCGGGGATGCCGGACAGGAACTCGCAGCCGCCGACGCCGTGTTCGGCGCACCAGGCCAGGAAAGGCTGGTTGCGCATGCCGGCGTCGACGACAACGGTCGCGGCTGCGGCATCCAGTACGGGCGGCGTTGCCGGCGGCGGCGCCAGGACCACCGCGGCGCGGACAGGCTCGTCGGGAAAGGCGATGTTGGAGCCGCCGCCGATGACCAGGCATGGCAGGCGCTCCCCCGCCGGGGCAACGGCCAGTTGCTCCAGGACGTCGCGCCACTGCCCCGAGTCGCCGGGGGCGATCAGCAGGCGCACCGTGCCGCCGATGCGCAAGAGCAGGTGCGGGGCAATGGGGGCGTCCTCGCGGAAGGGGATGCCGCGACGGCGCAGCCAGCCTCCCAGGCCGCCGGCCCCTTGAACTGTCCTCATCGCCTGCCTCCGCCCGCCATCACAAATGGAGGCGAAACAAGGGCGCGGCCTGCAGCGGGTCATGCACGTGCACCGTCGCTTCGCCCGCGGCCTCGCGGTTTTGGCCGAGCGCACGGGCACGGATGCGATAGGCGCCGGGACGCTGCGGCACCCAGGCCAGTTCAGCCGTCTCCCCCCGCGGCAGGCGGCGCTGGAACACCGGATTGCCCTGGGCATCCAGCACCGAGCATTCCCAGCGCGGGGCGACCAGGTTGTGGGCGCGCACGGCAAAGCGCAGCGACCTGCCGACCCAGTAGGCCGCCGCCGGCTCGGGCTCGACGTCGACCCCGTAGCGGTTGCCCAGGCGCAGCAGGCGGACGTTCTCGCCGTCTCCGGCCAGGTAGTAGAGGGCGCCGCCCAGGGCCAGCGGCGGGCCCAGCAGCCGCGGGGCGTCGGCAAAATCGGAAGTCCGCCTCCGTCCCGGATCGACGAAGCGGATGCGGCGGTTCAGCAGCACCGCGGCCAGGTTCTCCGCCATGGGCAGCAGGTCGTATTCGAGCGCCGAACCCAGCGCCTGCCACCAAAGCAGGGAGCCGCGGCGGTTGACCAGCAGCACGGTGTGGTCGGCCGGGCTGGCCGCCACCCCGCCGGCGAAAGCCAGCGGTTGGCGCTCCAGGGGCTGCCCCAAAGGCATCTCCCACTCGGCCCGCGCCCAGTCTCCGGCCAGCTTTACCAGCGTGCGCCGGCCGCTGCCGTAATACAGGGCGCCTCCGGTCCACAGTCCCGGCGAGGCGGCCGGGGCAGGCAAAGGCCAAGAACGGAAGCGCCGCCCGCTTTTCTCCCACACGAACAGGCGGTTCTGTCCCAGGACCGCGACCCGCTCGCGCAGGAAGTGGCAGCTGAAGAACCGTTCGTCGCCTTCCCGGGCGCGGACGGCCTCGGCCGGCGCCTCCCAGGGGCGCAGCGCCGGACGCCCTGCCTCCAGGCAGACCAGCCCCTCGGGCCCCGCGCCCAGGATGGGCCCGGCCCCTGGCACAAGGGCGTCGAGCTTTACCCGGCAGTCGTCAAGGCCGAAGGCCAGAATCCGCCCCGAGGGCTCGTCGCGCCACACCAGGAAGCGGTCGTGCCGAACCGGAAGCGCAGCCGCGGACAGCGGCGGAGCGAAAACTTCGCGGGCCGCGCCGCCGGCGGCGGCGCAGGCGACGACGCGGCCGTCGCAGTCGATCCAGCCAATGCCGCCGGCGCAGGGAAACAGGGCGTTCCAGGCCGGCCCCTCCTTCCAGGCGCAGATCTCTTCCTGGGCCAGGGGCGGATTGATCTCGGGCACCAGCTTGGGACCCGGCCGCCGGCAGGCGCAGGCCAGGGCCAGCAGGGCGAGCAGGAAGACGGATTTGGATCTCATGGTTGCGGATAAATTATAGGGCAAAGGCCGAGGGCCGTCAAATCAGGAAGAAATCCGTTCGGTCGTGAAAAGTGAAAGGGTCTGCGGAAGAATTGACGAATGGCGAAAACCGCCTAGAGCTTCTAAAAGAGATGATTATATTGCTCGCTACTACCACTACCACTTAGAGTTCCTTGAGTTTCCAGCTGTCACTGTCACTCGAAAGGCAAAAGGAAACAGGCAAAAGGAAAAAGTTAGAAAAAGAGATCGTAAAAATGCTCGCTACTACCACTACCACTATCACTATCACTGCCACTGACAGTTCATTGCGTTTCTATCGCGTTTGGCGGCTGAGTAGTCCTGCGCCGGCGGCGGCGGCGGCGCGGGCGGCCGCCCGCCAAGGGCCTGCCGGGAAACGCCTCGCGGTACAGGCTTTCGAACGATTCCCCCTCGCCCGGGAAGCGGCCGCGGGCGATGAGGAAGCACAGGCGGGAGGCCTGGGCGTAGTTCGGCCGCCCGCGTGCGGACCCGCGCATGACCCCGTCGCCCAGCGCCCGCCTGAGCCTTGCGGTCAGGGAGAGCAGGTCGATCACCTGGGCCCGCGTCGCCTTGGGCAGCGGCACGAGCATGTTCGCGTCCTGAAGCGCCTTCTTGAGCAGCGGCAAGGGGGCGGCGCCGCCGGCATGCAGCTGGGGCTCGGCCCAGGGCCAGAGCAGCATGGCCAGGAGCTCGTCCAGGCCCGGGGCGCGGCCGGCCTCTTTTTCCTTGTCGGCGGCGGCCAGCAGCGCCGCTGCGGCGGCAAACAGCCCCTCGTCCTCCTCGAGCGCCTCGCCGACGCGGCCGAGCAACAGGGGCAGCACGGCGAATTCCCGATGGCCGGAAAACACCTCGCAAGAGCGCGCCCCCAGCAGGTCCTTGGAGAACTCCTCGTAGAGCCGGGCCTGCGAGCAGCCGCCGAGCAAACCGCGCTCCCGGCGGATGGCGGCGGCGACGCCCTCGTCCAGCCTGAAATCGAGCCGGGCCGCGTAGCGGATCACCCGCCAGATGCGCACCGGGTCCTCGCGGAAGCGCTCTGCGGCGTCGCCGATGACGCGGATGCGGCGCTGGCGCAGGTCGTCCACGCCGCCGACATAGTCGAGGATGGAGGCCGTGGCCGGATCGTAGAACAGGGCGTTGACGGTGATGTCGCGGCGGCGGGCGTCCTCCTCCGCCGTGCCGAAGGCGTAGAGCGGGGCCTCCTGGCCCGCGGCGGCGGCCGGGCCGGGGTCGCGGCGGAAGGTGGCCACCTCGACGATCTTGCCGCCGTGGAAGCGGAGGTGGGCCAGGCGGAAGCGGCGGCCGATGATGAAGGCGTTGGCGAAGTGCTTGCGGATCTGGTTGGGCCTGGCGTCGGTGGCCACGTCAAAGTCCTTGGGCCGGCGCCCCAGCAGCAGGTCGCGCACCGCGCCGCCGGTCAAGTAGGCGGCAAAGCCCAGCCGCTGCAGGCGGAACAGGATCTTGAGCGCGTCGGGATCGATGTCGCGGCGCGAAAGCGAATGTTCGCTGCGCGCCAGGACGCGAGGCGGGCGGCAGCCTTCGTCCCGGGCGCCGCTGGCTTCGCTCACGCCTGCCTCACCAGACGAACAGGCTGGCGTAGCCGACCACCTGCTCGCAGTCGCCGCTGACCTCTCCCGAGTGGCTGTAGCAGACCAGCTCGGACCGGGCGGCGCCGGCCAGGCGGGCCGCCTGGAGCATGATCACCGCCGGGGCCACGCCGCACATGGAAATGCGCCGGTCGCGGACGACGCGGAAAAGGCCCTCGGAGTCCAGCGCCAGCATGCGCTCGATGGCCAGAAAGTCCAGCTCCCGGGCCCGGTCCGCCGGGATGTAGTGGCTCATGTCGCTGGAGGCGACGACCATCCGCCCCCCGCCGGCCAGCAGGCCGGCGATGGCGGCGCCGGCCGCCAGCAGGTCCTCCAGGCGCGAGGCGGAAACGGCCACGGGCAGGATGCGCGACCCGGGGCCAACGTGCTGGATGAAGGGAACCTGCACCTCGAGCGAGTGCTCCAGGCGGCCGGCGTCGCTGTCCAGGCGGAACAGCGGCGAAGCGGCGAGCAGCAGGTCGCGCGCGTCCGCGTCCACCTCGATCCGCCCCAGGGGCGTGCGCCAGGCATCGTGCCCGTCGACGGCCAGCTCGGCTCCCGAGCCGCGGTGATTGACTCCCAGCAGGATGGCGGTGGGCTCCGGAAGGACGCGGCCGTAGGCGCGGCCTGCGCAGCCGCCCGAATAGACGTAGCCGGCGTGCGGCGCCAGCAGCCCGAGCACGCGGCGGCGCGCCGCAACGGCGCCCCGGGGCACGCGGGCCTGCAGCTCGCGCTCCAGCTCGCGGCCGTTGGCCGGGTAGAAGTGCCCGGCCACCGCCGGCTGCCTCACGCCGCCGGTCACGCTTCCTCCGCAAGCCGCCGTCCGCGGACCACCACCCGGCCCGACTTGATCACGGCGCGCAGCGGATCGATGCCCAGGTGGTAGGCCAGGTAGGGATAGTCGGGCACGTCCAGCAGCAGCAGGTCCAGCTCCTTGCCGACAGCCAGCGAGCCGACGCGGTCCTGACGGCCGATGGCGTAGGCGGCGTTGATGGTCACCGCGTTCAGCGCCTGCTCCAGGGTCAGCCCCAGCAGGAACACCCCCAGCTGCATGACGAACAGCTGCGAGGAAACCATCGAGCTGCCGGGGTTGAAGTCGCTGCCCAGGGCCACGATGCCCCCCGCGTCCAGGATGCGCCGCGCCGGCGCCACGCGCCCGAGGCGCAGGAAGAACGAGACCCCGGGCAGCAGCACGCAGGCGGTGGCGGAAGCAGCCAGGGCGGCGATCTCCGGGTCGCTGACGGCGATCAGGTGCTCGGCCGAGACGGCGCCCAGGCGCGCAGCCAGTTCGCCGGCGCCGTTGGCAACAAACTCGTCGGCGTGCATCTTGAGGCGGAAGCCCATGGCCGCCGCCCGTTTCAGGTAGTCCTCCGCCTCGGCGTAGGAAAAATAGCCCTCCTCGCAGAAGATGTCCACGAACTCGGCCAGGTCCTCCCCGCGCACCCGCGGCAGGACCGCCTGCAGCAGGAACTCGAGAAAATCGCGGTTGCGGCCGCGAAACTCGTCGGGGACCTCGTGGGCGCCCATGAAGGTGGGAACGGTCGCCAGCGGATGGCGGCCCGCCAGGCTGCGCAGGACCCGCAGCTGCTTCAGCTCGGATTCCAGGTCGAGGCCGTAGCCGCTCTTGGCCTCGGCGGTGGTGGTTCCGGACAGCAGCATGCGGTCCAGGCGCCAGCGGCAGGCGGCCTCCAGGTCGGCGGCGGAAATCTCGCGCGTGCGCCGTACCGTGCTGCGGATGCCGCCGCCGGCGGCGGCGAGCTCCTGGTAGCTCGCCCCGCGCAGCTTCTGCTGGAACTCGTCCTGGCGGGTGCCGGCGAACGGCAGGTGGGTATGCGGGTCGACGAAGCCCGGCAGGGCCACGGCGCCGGCGGCGTCGATCTCCAGCGCGTTTGCCGCCGGGCGGCAGGACCGTCCCAGGCCGCTCTCGGGGCCGACATGGCAGATGCGCCCGCGGCTGGCGGCGATGCAGACGTCGCGCGCGACCCGCAGCGTGTCGGCTTCGTGCCCCCGGGCCACGCGGTCGGAGGCGGGGTTGACCAGCCAGCCGACGTTGCGGACGACGACGTCGGCAGCGGTCATCTCTTCTTGATCGGGTTCAGCCGCTGGAACGTCGGCACGTCCAGCGGGTCCTCGAAGCTCTCCGGGCCGTGGGTCATGTTGGGCATGGTGCTGTCGTTGACGTAGTGGCGCAGATCGGCCGCCGCGCTGGCCGGGCGGGACTGCCCGAGGAACAGCTGTCCCTGCGGCGTCGGCTGGCGGTAGGCCGGCTCGGCCGCCGGGACGAAGGCCGGCGTGGGCGTCTTGTGCCGCGCCGCGGCCTCGCGCCGCCCCTCCTTGAAGCCGGTGGCGATCACCGTCACGCGCAGCGTGTCGCCGGCGTCGGCGTTTTCGATGACGCCGAACTTGATGGT
>CAYXCX010000125.1:639-5946 GCA_964463405.1 uncultured Clostridia bacterium | reverse complement strand
GGTTTCTTGTCCTGGAGGGTTTTTGGTTAGAAAGAGCTCGTTCATGGCTGTTACTACCACTACCACTACCACTACCACTAAGAGCTCGCTTCAATCTTCCCTCTTCCTGCTCCTGCTGCTCCTTCCCCTCTGCGCTTCGGCCCAGTTCAAGCCCTGGTACAACCTGTTCAACTTCGCCTACGGCGCCAAGGCCGCGGCCATGGGCAACGCCTTCACCGCCGTGGCCGACGACCTGACCGCCTCCTTCTGGAACCCGGCCGGGCTGGCGTCGGGCCGCGGCCCCGAGTTTTACCTCGGCTACAAGGCCACGGCCCAGGACCACGACTACGAGCTGCAGGACCGGCTGCTGCCCCCCGACACCCGCCTGTTCAATTACAACTTTGACGGCCGGCTGAACCAGATCGACTTCTTCGCCATCTCCGCTCCCTTCACCCTGCTGAAGCGCCCGGCCGCGCTGGCCATGGGCTATTACCGCTACATCCCCTACGGCTTCAAGGGGGCGGCGCGCGAGGTGGTCACCTCGCTGAACGGCCTGTGGCCGCCCCGGCGCACGACCACCGAGTTCGCCGGCGCCGAGGGCTTCGACGTGCTGGCCTTCGCGCTGGCCTTCAAGCCCGGCCGCTTCTTCGCCGCCGGCGTCACCCTGCAGCAGTTCTTCAACTCGGGCCGCCTCCACGTCTACAGCGACCTGCGCGGCCGCCAGACCCACGGCGACCTGACCGAGAGCGTCCGCGGCCGCAACCTGATCGTCGGCGCCCTGTTCACCCCCTTTGACTGGCTGCGCCTGGGCGCCGCCTGGCACGCCGGACTCAAAAGCCGCTTCGATTCCTCCCGCCTCACCTGGGAGGTCAGCGCCAAGGGGGTGAAATTCGACGAGGTGGCCGAAAGCTGCCAAGCCCGGGTGGTCATCCCCGAGCACTACGCGGCCGGCCTCCTGCTCCGCCCCTTTTCCTGGCTCGACCTCAGCGCCGACTACTCGCGGATCGAGTGGGACAACGCCTTCATCGAGGGCTATTACGGCTTTTCCCTCCTGCCTTACCCGCAGAAGGACTACTGGACGCGGCCGCAGCAGCCGGGGCGCAACCTGCGCCTGGGCGGCGAGGCGCGCCTGCCGCTGGCCCGGCGCGTGCTGAGCCTGCGCGGCGGCTGGTCGCGCGAGAGCCAGCTCTATGCCGACAAGCAAGGCGCTGCGGTTCGCCTCTACGTCGCTTCGGCCGGCGCCGGCTGGGAGTTCTCCCGCCACATGCAGCTGGAGGCAACCTACCAGCACCAGAAGGCCGACTACCTGGAGGACGGTTATTTCGGCCTCAAGGCCGAGGTGCCGACCCATTTCCGCAGCAGCGTCTTTTTCCTCGCCCTGACCTACCGCTTCGGCCACGTGTTCCGGGAATAGCCCCATGGCCGACGCCCTTTGCCAGGCGGCCGCCCTGCTGCGGGATGCGCGCCATGCCGTGGCCTTCACCGGCGCCGGCGTTTCGGTCGAGAGCGGCATCCCGCCGTTCCGCGGCCCGGGCGGGCTGTGGAGCCGCATGGACCCCTCGTTCATCGAGATCGACCGCTTCCTGGCCGAGCCCGAGGATAGCTGGCGGCGCATCAAGGAGATCTTTTTCGACTTTTTCGGCATGGCGCGGCCCAACGCCGCCCACGCCGGCCTCGCCGCCCTGGAGGCGGCCGGGCGCATCCAGGCGCTCATCACCCAGAACATCGACAACCTGCACCAGGAAGCGGGAAGCCGCGAGGTGATCGAGTTCCACGGCAACTCGCGCTGGCTGCTGTGCCTGCAGTGCGGCAAGCGCATCGCCGCCGCTTCCGAGCGGCTGGCCGTGCTGCCGCCGCGCTGCGGCTGCGGCGGGCTGCTCAAGCCCGACTTCGTTTTCTTCGGCGAGGGCATCCCGGAAAAGGCCCTGCAGCGCTCCTACCAGGAGGCCTCGCTCGCCGACCTGTTCCTGGTCGTCGGCTCCAGCGGCGAGGTGCAGCCGGCGTGCCAGATCCCTTTGCTCGCTAAGAACAGAGGCGCCAAGATCATAGAGGTCAATCTGCACAAGTCCCTGTTTACTCCGATAGCTGACGTTTATCTCGAAGGAAAAGCGAGCGAACTGATCCGCGACTTGGTGAAACAAGTTCTATAGCTCGACGGCTGTTCAGCTCAGGAACTTGTCAGCAACTTACAGGCCGACGGTCCATCAAGGTACCACGCTGCCGGCCCTGGCAAGGGCGGCGCCCCCGAGTGGGCTTGCCCCCGAGTGGGGTACCATGTACCAACTGGAGAAATAAATTATTCAAGATAGTCGGAACTTATCAGCAACTGGAAGACACGACGGTCCATCAAGGTACCACGTACCAGGTACCACGTACCAAGTTTAAAAAATAAAAACTTAAAGGGATGTTGATTGGAAGAGATTATTTCTTTTTGTTGTTTGCTTTGAGATAGCTAATGAAACCATTTAAAAGGCCAGCTATTTTGTTGACGCGGCCGAACATGCACCTGAAGAAATTCTCGTCGATGTAGCCGATGTCCAACGCCGAGTAAAGCAGGCTTTTCACTTCGGCGCAGGATCCTCTAGCAATGAACAAAAAGTTGATAAACTCCTTGTTGGTGTTTCTTTCAAAGCCTTCTGCGATATTGGACATTATGGATATCCCTGCTCGTTGAATCTGGTCCTTAAATCCATAATCACGGCACTTGCAAAGATTCTGGTAGATCTCTTTGACTAGGCCTCTCGCTTCTTGCCAAGACTGGATTTCCTCAAATTTTGCTATGCTCATGGAATCCTCCCATTAGCTAAAGATCTATTCCTTGCTTAAAACCAAGCCATACTTTTTGTTCCATTTCAATCATGATTATTGTGTCATAATCTGATCCATTTTATCTTTTGCTTTTTCTTCAACCTGGTACTTGGTACGTGGTACGTGGTACCTTGATGGGCCGTCGCTCATTCAGGTGCTGAATAGTTCCTGTGTTAATCGAGAACCTAATGGCTGTTTCGTTTCGTATATTAATTGCAATGCGCCTGACACAGTTATATAATCATCCCTGAATGCTGAAGAAATTAGGCAAACTCGACGTTATCATCCTCGTTTTTGCTGCGCTATCTGTCGTTTCATTGATCTTGTTCTCGAAAAGCTCGTTCCGCTTCTTCCTGTGGATCACCGTCTTTCTGCTGGTCCTGAAGCTGGTCGGCCTGATCAATCCCGTGCGCAAGGAGGTCTACTCCAAGCTGGGCAAGCTGGACGCCGCCATCCTTTCCCTGGCCCTGATCGCCCTGTTCTCATACTTCTTTTTCTCCAAGGGCACGTTCAGGCTCTTCCTGTGGCTGGCGGTCATCCTGGCCGTTGTCCGCCTGCTGGGCATCCTGCGCCGCCGCCTGCTGTGGAAGATCCGCAACCGCCTGATCATCGCCTCGCTGTTCTTCATCGTCACCCCCATCGTGCTGATCACCGTCTTCTACTACCTGATCGCCAACATCGTCATCTACCAGTACAACTCGGCCATCTTCGGCAACCTGCTGCGCAACGACGTGCAGAACTACGGCGAGTTCGCCGACTACTGCCTGGACCTGGCCGACCCCGGGCGCATCCTGCAGGAGGTCGAGCGCTTCCAGCGCCGCCGCACCCCCTTCATGAACCTGGTCTTCTGGCAGAAGCAGCAGGGCAAGCTCCAGCCCTTCTTCGCCTACCCCGAGGGGTTCGCCGCCAGGCTGCCCGACGCCGACGGCCTGCTGGCCGGCTACAAGGACGGCTTCCTCAAGTCCGGCGGCGTCCTCTACCACGGCGTGCAGCGGCGCAAGGGCGAATTCGCCGCCCTGATCCTGGAGACCATGAACCAGGAGCTGTTCGACGCCATGCCGCCCATCGGCGACTTCAAGGTCATGTTCATGGGCGCCGGCGGCAGCGCCGTGGGCCCCGGCTCGGGCCAGGAGGTGACCGTGCGCCTGGAGGGCAACGAGAACCTGGCCTTCGGCAAATACCACTTCCCCTTCCCCTTCACCTTCCGCTTCTGGGACTTCGACGAGATCAAGGGCGGCAAGCCGGTCCTCAAGTTCAACATGTTCCTGCTGATCAACGACTACTCCAAGATCCTGCAGAAGCTGAGGACCTCCGACCGCCCGGCCCTGCTAGAAAAGCAGATCCGCGCCCTGGAAAAGGAGATCCAGGCCGGCGGCGCCCAGGCCGACCTGGGCAGCAAGAGCCAGCGCCTGGACGAGATGCAGAAGGAGCTGCAGCTGCTGCGCCGCAGCGACAGCCAGGCCGGGGTGTTCCCCATCTCCATCCTGGTGCGCTTCATGATCGGCCTGTTCGGCTTTTTCATCGTCGTCTCCTTCTTCATCGGCTTGCGCATGATCCGCGTCATCACCAAGGCGGTCAACGAGCTGACCCGGGCCACCGAAAAGATCCGCCGCGGCGACTTCTCGCACCGCATCCGCCTCAAGTCGCGCGAGCAGATGCAGTTCCTGGCCGAGTCGTTCAACGACATGGCCTCGGGCATCGGCCGCCTGCTGAGCGAGGAAAAGGAGAAGCAGCGCCTGGAGGAGGAGCTGCGCATCGCCCGCGGCATCCAGCTCAAGCTGCTGCCGCCCGACCACTTCGCCTGCCCCGAGTTCGACATCGCCGCCGTCAACATCCCGGCCACCGAGATCGCCGGCGACTATTTCGACTACTTCCACCAGCCGGGCAGCTACCTGTCGGTGCTGGTGGCCGACGTCTCGGGCAAGGGGGCCCAGGCCGCCTTCTACATGGCCGAGCTCAAAGGCATCATGAACTGCCTGCAGAAGTCGGGGCGCGAGCCGGCGGCCATCCTGAACGAATGCAACCTCAGCCTGCAGAACTCCTTCGAGAAGGTCACCTTCATCACCGTCAACCTGGTGCGCTTCGACCTGCAGGCCCGGGAGCTGATCTTCTCGCGCTCGGGCCACACCCCGGCCCTGCTGTACCGCGCCGCCAGCGGCGAGTGCCTGGAGCTGGCCCCGCGCGGCATGGCCCTGGGGCTGACCAATTTCAGCCAGGAGGGGATCGAGGAGCTGCGCCTGCCCTACGGAACCGGCGACATCCTGTTCTTCTTCTCCGACGGCCTCTCCGAGATCATGGACCCGCAGAGCCGCATGCTGGGGGTGGGCGAGCTCAAGCGGCTGCTGCGCGAGTCCGCCGCCCTGCCGGCGCTGGAGATCAAGGAGCGCTTGCTGGAAAAGGCCGGCGAGTTCGCCGCCGGCCAGGCCAACGCCGACGACCTGACCTTCGTGGTCATGAAGGTGCGCTAGGGCGCCATGGAAGAGCTGGAAAAGAAGCTGGGCTACCGCTTCCGCAACGCCG
>CAYXCX010000125.1:0-629 GCA_964463405.1 uncultured Clostridia bacterium | reverse complement strand
CGACGCCGAGCTGCTGCGCAACGCCCTGACCCACAAGTCCTACAACGAGGGCGGGCGCAACCACGGCCTGGACAACGAGCGGCTCGAGTTTTTGGGCGACTCGGTCATCGGCCTGGCCATCACCGACGCCATCTACCGCCGCGGCCGCGACCTGCGCGAGGGCGACCTGGCCAAGCTGCGTGCCCACCTGGTCTCCAGCAAGACCCTGTTCCGCGTGGCCAAGAGCCTGGGCCTGGGCGGCCACCTGCTGCTGGGCCGCGGCGAGGAAAAGAACGACGGCCGGCGCAACGCCAAGATCGTCTCCTCGTGCCTGGAGGCGCTGGTCGGCGCCCTGTACCTGGACTCCGACTTCGCCACCGCCCTAAAGGTGGTCGGCGGGCTGTTCCGCGAGATCCTCGACTCGCTGATCGCCGACGACCTGCGCATCAACGACTACAAGTCGGAGCTGCAGGAGCTGATCCAGAAGCACCGCAACATCCTGCCGCACTACAAGGTGGTGGGGGAGAGCGGCAAGCCGCCCGACACCGTGTTCCGCGTCTCGGTCTTTTTGGACGGCCAGGAGATCGGCTCGGGCCAGGGCCGCAACCGCCGCCAGGCGGAGCAGGAAGCCGCTTTGCTCGCTCTGCGCA
>CAYXCX010000124.1:2865-5981 GCA_964463405.1 uncultured Clostridia bacterium | reverse complement strand
CCACGGTGGAATTCATCTTGGGCCCGCCCCAGCTCACCCTTCCCGGTTACGTTTTCCAGCACCCGCTGCAACTGGCCCTGATCGACGGTCCCCACGGCTATCCTTTCCCCGATTTGGAGTATTTTTACATTTATCCGCATTTAGAGGAGAACAGCCTGCTTATCGTTGACGACATTCATATCCCAACCATCCAGAATATGTTCCGCTTCCTCCGCGAAGATGACATGTTCGACCTGCTGGAAGTCTTCCACCATACGGCTTTCTTCCGGCGCACGGCCGCTCCGACCTTCCCGCCCACGCGGGACGGCTGGTGGCAGCAGAATTTCAACAAGCCGGCGAGAAAAGATCGTCCCTGAGGCGCAGCGGCAAATGGAGGAGGCGGGGGCGACCATGACCGGGCGGAAGAACCTGCTGCTGGTCCAGGTGGAGGCCGACCTGTACGGCTCGAGCCGCTCCCTGCTGCGGCTGGTTTCGGGGCTGGACAAGAGAGCCTTCCGCGCCGTCGTCGCCGTGGGCGGGCGCGGCCCGCTGGCGCCGCGCCTGGAGGCGGCCGGGGCGCGGGTGGTCGAAATGGCCCGCGTCGGCGCGCTGCGCCGCGGCGAGCTGCGCTCCTGGCGGGCGCTGCGCCTGCCCTGGGACATCGTCGTTGCCACCCGGGCGCTGCTCGGCCTCATCCGCCGCGAGGGCATCGACCTGGTGCACAGCAACAGCTCGGTCATCGTGGCCGCCGCCCTGGCCGCCAAAATCGCCGGCGTTCCCCACGTGTTGCACGTGCGCGAGATCTACAGCGAATTTCCCCTGTTCTGGCGCTGGCACCGCCGCTTCATCGCCTGGGGGGCGCGGGAGATCATCTGCAATTCCACGGCCGTGGCCGCCCAGTTCGCGGGGCAACGGCCCGTCCAGGTCATTGCCAACGGCCTGGACATGGAGCGGGAGTACCGGCCGGAGGCCGGAGCGGGAGGCGACGGCGGAAGCGCTGGCGGCCTGCGCGTCGGCTGCGTCGGCCGCATCAAGTGGGGGCGCAAGGGGCAGGAGGTGCTTCTCCGCGCCCTGGGCCGGCTGCGGGAACGAGGGCTGCCGGTGCAGGCGCTCTTCGTGGGCAGCCCTTTCCCCGGCAACGAGTCCCACCTGGCCAGGCTGAAGGAGCTGGCCGCGACGCTGGGCCTGAGCGCACAGGTCGCTTTCCTGGACGAGCGGGAAGACATCTGGCCGCTCTATGCGCGGATGGACGTCTTCGTCCTGCCGTCGGTCCTGCCCGAGGGGCTGGGCAATGTCGTCATCGAGGCCATGGCCATGGGCCTGCCGGTGGTGGCCAGCCGCTGCGGCGGCGTGGTCGACCTGATCGAGGACGGCCGCAGCGGCCTGCTGTTCACCCCAGGCAGCGATGCGGAGCTGGCCGAACGGCTGGCCGAGCTGGCCGGCAATCCGCGCCGGCGCCGGGAGCTCGGCGAGGCGGGGCGGCGGCGGCAGCGGCAGGAGTTCTCGCTGCGGCGCCATGCCGGGCGCGTCGAGGCCGTCTACCGCCGCGTCCTGGGCGCCGGACCGGAAAACGGGGAAGGCAGGGGATGAGCTGCGAACGCGTCGCCGTTTCCGTGATCACGCCCAGCCGCAACCAGCTCGGCCATCTGCGGAGATGCTGCGCCTCGGTTGCCGACCAGCAGGGCGTTGCCTTCGAGCACATCGTCATCGACGGCGCCTCGAGCGACGGCTCGGCCGAGTGGCTGCGCCGCCAGCCGGGGATCCGCTTCCTGAGCGAGGCCGACGGCGGCCTGTACGAAGCGCTCAACAAGGGACTGCGCCTGTCGCGCGGGCAGGTCCTGGGGCAGCTGAACTGCGACGAGCAGTATCTCCCGGGAACGCTGGCCTTCGCCGCCGAGTTTTTTCAAGTCAACCCCGGCGTGGACATCCTGTTCGGCGATTTCCTGGCGTTGGCCCCCGACGGCTCGCTCAAGGCCTTCCGCAAGGCCATTCCCCTGCGCTGGCCCTATGTGGCCGCTTCCTACCTGTACGCCGGGACATGCGCCCTCTTCTACCGCCGCCGCCTTCTTGAGCAGGGGCTGGAGTTCGACCCCTCCTGGCGCTGCGTCGCCGACGCCGACTTCGTGGTCCGCGCCCTGCGCCGCGGCTTCCGCGCCCGCCACGCCAGCCGCTACCTGGCCGCCTTCACCGACACCGGCGCCAACCTCAGCGGCAGCTCCGGAGCCCAGGCCGAGAGGCGCCGCTGGCAGGCCTCCTTCCCCCGGGCGCTGCGCCTGCTCTATCCCGCCCTCAACCTGGCGCGCCTAGCGGAGAAGCTGGCCCGCCGCTGCTACCGCCAGCCGCTGCCGCTGGAGTACAGCGTGTACACGGCCGGAAGCCCCGAAACGCGCCGCAGTTTTTCTCCCGTCTCGGCCGGCTTCCGCTGGCGGGTCGGCCGCTAGCCTTTCGGCCCATCCCCTCGTTTCGCCGTCCCGGCGGCAGCCCTGCCCGGGCGCGAACCGGCGGCATCGTGTATAATGGCGGATGGCAAACAAAGAATTCCCCCCGCCGGCCGCCCTGGTGTTCGACATGGACGGGCTGATGATCGATTCCGAGCGCCTCTATTTCGCCGCCGAGCGCGAGATGGCCGCCGCCCACGGCAAGGAACTCCGCGACGAGCAGCTCTGGCCGCTGATGGGGCGCAAGCCCATTGAGTCGCTGCGCCTGCTGCGCGGGATCCTGGGAATCGAGGCCACTGCCGAGGAACTGCTGGAGTGGCGCAACCGGCTGATGCTGGAGAAGATGGGCCGCGACCTGGGCGCCATGCCCGGATTGTTCGAGATCCTGGCCGCTTTCCACGGCAGGCTGAAGCTGGCCGTGGCCACCGGCGCCCAGCGGGAATTCCTCGACATCGCCATCGACGCTCTGGGCATCCGCAAGTATTTCGACGTGCTGCAGACCGCGGACGCGGTGGAGTGCGGCAAGCCCGATCCCGAGATCTTTCTTTTAACCTGCCGCCGCCTGGGGCTGCCGCCGGAAGAGTGCATCGTGCTCGAGGACGCGCGCAACGGCGTCCTGGCCGGCAAGGCCGCCGGCTGCCGGGTGATCGCCGTGCCCAACGACTTCACGCGCGGCCAGGACTTCTCCGCCGCCGACTG
>CAYXCX010000124.1:0-2855 GCA_964463405.1 uncultured Clostridia bacterium | reverse complement strand
CGCCGACTGGGTGGAGCCAGACCTCTTCGCCGCGGCCAGAAGGATCGAGAAACTTTTGAACCAGGCTGCCACAAAAATGTAGGGACAGGTTTTAAGCCTGTCCGTCCATCTTCTTTAATGAATCAGTCGTTCTCCAGGGTCGATGTATCGCCGATTTCCTCGCCCCACTCCAGGGCGTAGAAAAATCCGGATTTCAGCTGAGGAGTTTCTTTAGATTCGAGAATGTCAGCAGGTCCAGTTCATGGCTGCGCTCGATGAAAGGCCGCACGTCGGCGACGGCCTGCTGCCAATCGATGGCGTTCAGGCGGGCGGCGATCTCTTTTTTCCAATTCTGCGCGGTCAACGCCTGTCCTTGCCAATGGGTCTGCTGGAGTGCGTTGTTGAGGAACTCCAGGTTCGGCTCGGGCCAGGAGCGGTCGCCAAGATACCAGAAGAGGTCGTAGAGGTCCCTGCCTTTTGTATAAGGGCGGCACAGGAGGGCATGCAGCTTTCCGGCCAGCAGGGTGGACCGGTCATGGTGGAGGATGTTCAGCAGGAGATGGCGGCGGACGATGGTGGTTTCGGTCTTGCCACCGGCGGGAGGATTGCCGTCGACTTCGATCTTTACGGCGAGCATTTCTCCAGGATGGGCGGAAAAACCAAGCTCAAGAGGCAGCCCCGGGTAGCGGATGAATGCGGCTGAAACTGGAGGCCGACCCGAGTATTTCAGATCTGCGGCGTAGCCCTCGTTCCGGAAAGAGCGGGCAATGCCTTCGATCATTTCCTGAAAGGCCGGCTTCTCCTGCGCCGTAGTCTGGGAGAAGTCGAGATCCTCCGAGTAGCGCGGGATCCCGTAAAGGAATCTCAAAGCGGTGCCGCCCAGGAAAATCCAGGAGCAGAACCCCTTTTTTTCCTGGATGAATCCGAGGATCCGCGCCTGCAGGTATTCGCGGGCGACGTTTTTGCGTTGATCGGGCGGGAGCGACTCTGCGATCCGGATGAGGTGTTCCTTCATCTCTCCTCCTTGGCGACCATGTCCTGGACCAGGTCAACTGCCCGCAGCCACTTTTTCCGTTGGCTGCGCCGGGCAAATTCATGCAGTCTTTTCATGTCCAGCGTCTCCAGGTTCTGCAGGCGCAATTCGCGAAGAAAGGCTGGATCAGCGGACCTGGGTGTCAGATGGATCAGGTCGAGCAGTGCCTTTTCCGGCAAGGCCAGGAATGCGCTCGATCCGTCGCCTGGATCGCCGGCCTGATACCCGAAAAATAGTTTCGGGTGGAGGTGGCGGAACTGATAGGTGCCGGCTTCCGTTTCCAGCAGCCACGGCCTGGCTGTCGTGACGCTGGTGACGACGGGAACATGCTCGGGGATCAGGGAGTGGAACGCCAGCGCCGAATGCAGGCTGACATATGACCCTTTCTGGATGCGGTTGGCGATCAAGAAGCGATGGGGAGCGAAGCGCGCATGATTGCCCGCCAGCATATAGAGACCGCGCCGCAGCTGGATCAGCTTCCCTTCGGCGGTCCAACGCGACAATTGCCTTGAAATATCGGCTTTGTTCGTTTTGCCGGCCTGCAGGAAGCCCGAGGAGAAGACCATTTCGTCCCGGACCAGGCGAAGAAGCTCGTTGAATTTCATAGCAATAATATGCCATAAATGGCAACTTATTGCAACAATAAATTAATATCTTAGTCGTTCTCCAGGGTGGAGGTGTCGCCGATCTCCTCGCCCCGCTCCCGGGCGCGCAGCACGCGGCGCATGATCTTGCTCCAGTTTTTGCTGGAGCATGAAATCGCCGGGTCATTGATGCGGCCTGCTGAAAATGGTAAAATACAAACATGGAAAGGACGGTCACGGCGAAGTATCGGATGGCGGACCGGCGCAACGAGGACTTCGTTCCCGGAACACCCGAGGAGCGTATCGCGCTCGTTTGGGTTCTCACCCGTGAAATCGCCTCATTGAACAAGAAATACGATGTTGAACGAAGACTACAAAGACATCTTACGCGCCTTGTCCGCCGAGAAGGTTAAATGCCTCCTCGTTGGCGCTTACGCCATGGCGGCCCATGGCTACCCTCGTTCCACCCTGGATATTGATTTTTGGGTGCTACAGTCGCCCCAGAACGCGGATGCCGTCATGCGGGCGTTGCAGCGGTTCGGCGCCCCTCTGCATAATCTGACTGCGGAAGACCTGCAACGGAATGGAACTATTTTTCAGATCGGGATTGCCCCGAGGCGCATTGACATCATCACCGAAGCCACCGGACTAGAATTTGAGGATGTATACGAGAGATCCCAGCTAATTACCATCGAGGGGATTGAAGTCCGGATACCTTCGATTATCGATCTGATTCGCAACAAGCGGGCAACGGGAAGAACCAAGGACCTGGCCGACGCCGAAGCGCTGGAAGCCCTGAAATCCTCCATAAACTGAGTTGAGTCGGGAGCCTCAATCTGGCTCTTCCGGCTGCGCCTCAAGGGATTAGGTTCAGTCGTTCTCCAAAGTCGAGGTGTCGCCGATCTCCTCGCCCCACTCCTGGGCGCGCAGCACGCGGCGCATGATCTTGCCCGAGCGCGTCTTGGGCAGGCCGGGCACGAACTCGATCTCCTGGGGCATGGCCAGCGGCGAGAGTTTCTTGCGCACGAAGTTCATGATGTCGAGCTCCAGCATCTTGGAGGCCTGGAAGCCGGGCTTCAACGCGATGAAGGCCTTGACCACCTCCATGTTCACCGGGTCGGGCTTGCCGACCACCGCCGATTCCGCGACGGCGGCATGCTCGAGCAGCGCCGACTCGATCTCGAAGGGGCCGACCAGGTGGCCGGCGGGGTTGATCACGTCGTCGTCGCGGCCGACGAACCAGGAGTAGCCGTCCTCGT
>CAYXCX010000123.1:0-6012 GCA_964463405.1 uncultured Clostridia bacterium | reverse complement strand
ACCAGGACCTTCACCGGCTTTCCCGCGCCAGTCGTCGAGCAGGTCGAGCAGGGTGCGCTCGAAGGGATACTCGGGGACCAGGCCGAAGCGGCGGCGGATCAGCCCGGGGTCGCCGCGCAGCACCGGGTTGTCCACCGGGCGGAAGCGGTCGGGGTCGACCTCGACGCGGATGGGGACGCGCGCGTGCTCCAGCAGCAGGTCCAGGAGGCGGCGGATGGAACAGGTCGCGCCCGAGCAGAGGTTGAACACCTCGCCGGGCTCGGCGCCGGCGGCCACGACCCGCAGCCAGCGGGCCGCGTCGCGCACGTCGGAGAAATCGCGGACCGCCTCCAGGTTGCCCACGCGGATGACCGGCTCCGACTCGCCGCGCTCGATGCGCGCCACCTGGCTGGCGAAGTCGGAGGCCACGAACTTGCGGTCCTGGCCGGGGCCGGTGAAGTTGAAGGCGCGAGCGACGCAGGCCTTCATGGCGAACGCCCGGCCGTACATCCCGGCCAGCATCTCCATGGCCGCCTTGGAGAGGGCGTAGGGATTCTGCGGGGCCAGGGGGCTCGACTCGCGCAGGGGCGACTCGGCGTCAGGCCGGTAGACCTCGGCCGAGCTCATCAGCAGCAGGCGCGAGCCGGGGGCCGCATGCCGCAGCGCCTCCAGCAGGTTGGAGGTGCCCAGGAAATTGACCTCGTAGGTCAGCGCGGGATTCTTCCAGGCGAAGCCGACGTTGGCCACAGCCGCCAGGTGGAACGTTTGCTCGGGGCGGACCTGGGCGACCAGCCGCTCCAGGTCGTCGCGGCGGCGGATGTCGACCTGGAACACCTCGATGCCGGGATGGCGGAAGCCGGCGACCTCGGTGATGCCGAAAACCCGGTTGCCCGCCTCGCCCGCCAGCCACTGCAGCAGGTGGCTGGCCAAAAATCCCGAGCAGCCGGTGACCAGGATCCTACTCATAGTTTTTCCGCAGGTGGCTGAGGTATTCGCCTTTGGCGACCAGCCTGCGCCACCAGCCCTCGTGGCCACGGTACCACTCGACGGTGCGTTGCATGCCGAAGGCGAAGTCGACCCGGGGCTGCCAGCCCAGGGCGCGCGCCTTTTCCCAGTCCAGGGCGTAGCGGAAATCGTGCCCCTTGCGGTCGGCGACGCGGCGCACCAGCGACTCGGGCTTGCCGAGAAGCTCCAGAATGGCGCGGGTCACCTCCAGGTTGCTGCGTTCCTGGCCGGCGCCCAGGTTGTAGGCCTCGCCCGGCTCGCCCCTCTCGATCAGGGCCAGGATGCCGCGCACCGTATCCTCGACATGGAGCCAGTCGCGGCAGTTGGCGCCGTCGCCGTACAGCGGCAGCGGCAGGTCCTGCAGCGCCCGGGTGACGAAGAAGGGAATCAGCTTCTCCGGATACTGGTAGGGACCGTAGTTGTTGGCCGGCCGGACGATCAGCACCGGCAGCCCGTAGGTCTTGAAATAGGAATAGGCCAGGCGGTCGCCGCCGGCCTTGGAGGCCGAGTAGGGAGACGAGGGATTCAGCGGGCTCTGCTCATGGAAGCAACCGTGGGCGATGCTGCCGTACACCTCGTCGGTGGAGACGTGGACGAAGAGCTTGACCCCGCCGCGGGCCTTCAGCGCCTCCAGCAGCACGAAGACGCCGTAGACGTCGGTGAGGATGAAGTCGCCCGGGTCGTGGATCGAGCGGTCGACGTGGGTTTCGGCGGCGAAGTTGACGACGGCGTCGACGCCGGCCAGGGCGGCGGCCACCCGCTCCGGATCGCGGATGTCGCCCTGGACGAATTCGTAGTTCCCTTCCACCCCCTCCAGGTTTTCCAGGTTGCCAGCATAGGTCAGCTTGTCGTAGTTGAGCAGCTCGACGCCGGGATGCTGCCCGTGGACGATGCGGATGAAGTTGCTGCCGATGAAGCCGGCGCCGCCGGTGACCAGGATCTTGCGGATGTCGCGGCCGATGATGCGCATTAGTTGCCTCCGAAAAAGTCGCCGGCCATGCCCAGCTGCCACAGCGACACGCCGACGCGGAACTGGGGGTGGATTTTGCCGAGCCAGGAAATGGTCTTGAACTGCAGGTGGAAGAACAGGCACTGGTAGTCGAAGCCGGCGTCAAACGAGCCGTGCAGCAGCCGTTTCCCCGGTTTTTCGCTGAAATTGTAGTCCGCCCTTGCTTCCAGCTTGAGCGGGAAGCCGGCCAGGTCGAAGCGCAGGCCGGTGGTCAGCAGCCGCTCGTTCAGGTCGAATTCCTTGGGCTGGTAGGGGTTGCGGTAGACGCTGAAGGAGAGCGTGCCGGTGAGGGGCGAGCCCGGGCGGTTGTAGGCGGCGCGCAGGTTGAACAGGGTCAGGTCGCGCAGGTAGTGGTTGTACTCGGCCACCGCGTCCAGCGAGAGGCTGTCCGCGGGGCTCAGGCGCAGCGCCTGGCTCAGCTTGGAAAAGCGCGGGTATTGGCCGTCGATCATCAGGTTGAAATTGGCCGCGGCCGGGTCGAAGAAGTATTCCTGGGAGAGCGAATAGGACAGGACCTCGCGGGGCGACGCGGCCGCGCTGTCCGTCTTGGCCAGCAGGCGCGAGGTCAGGCGGAAGCGGATCTTGGAGGTGGAGGGAAAATCGGAACGGTCGACCTTGAGCAGGCGGTCGGTGTTGCTGGCCTCGGTGGCGTAGAAGAAGACGATCTCCGGCTCGATGACGTGCTTCAAGCGGCCCGGGCCGGCGGCGAAGACGCGGCTGAAGATGGGGCCCTGCAGGGACAGCTGGGCCGTCTGGTAACTCACGCTGACCGGCGCGTCGGCGGCCTGGCCGGTCTGCGGGTCCCAGCTCTTGGCGTAGAAAGTGCTCTGCGCCCCCAGGTTCAGCGAGCCGTTGAACCAGGGCAGCCTGACCAGCGCCAGGCGGTAGGAGGGGGCCAGGGTGAGCCGCTGGCTGAATAGCCCGGTGACGAACTGCGGGTCCTCCTCATAGCTGTCGCCCACGCGCCGCGTGCGTTGAAAATCGGCGGCCAGCGAAAAATAGCCCGGCAGGGGGCCGAGCCGCTGCTGGTTCAGGCGCAGCGCCAGCGAGGGCAGGTCCTCCAGGACCAGTGACTTTTTTCGCGTCACGTAATAGGTTTCGCGGCGGGAAACGCCGACCGTCGCCTGGACGTTGGCAAACGACGAGGTG
Source organism: uncultured Clostridia bacterium (assembly GCA_964463405.1). Classification (GTDB taxonomy): domain Bacteria; phylum Acidobacteriota; class Aminicenantia; order UBA2199; family UBA2199; genus UBA2199. The sequence continues at coordinate 2,870 of CAYXCX010000123.1, read as the reverse complement.
AGCGAGGCTTCGCTGGGAAAATTGGCGCGCCGGACCATGTCGAAATTGGTGTCGAACAGGCGCAGGAAATCGGGGCGGCTCTGGAGGTTGACGTTCAGCCGCAGCCGCGTGTTGAGGAAGGGCAGGCTCTGGCGATGCTCGGCTTCCACGAAGTAATCGTCGCGGGAATCGTCGTAGATGGCGTTGCCGGGGCGGTAGCGGAAATAGTAGACGCGGGCGCTGCCCTCGGCGTTGCGGAACAGGTAGCGCACGTGATCGCTGGCCCCGACCCCCAGCTTGGAGAAATAATCGAGGCCGAGGGTCATGTCCAGGTTGGGCTTGAGCGCCCAGAAGAAGGCGTTCTGCACGAAGAAGCCGCGCAGCCCCGAGCCGCCGATGCCGGGAAAGAGGAACCCGGTCGAGCGGCCGTCCCGCGGCAGCGGGTAGCGCAGGTACGGCAGGTAGAAGACCGGCACGCTCTTGACCCGCAGCAGGGCGCCGCGCATCTCGATGTATTGCTCCTTCTTGATCCGGCCCCGGCGGCTGCGCAGGCTCCAGCGCGGCGCGATCTGGGCGCAGGAGGAAAATTCGAGGCGCTGGAAAGCCAGCGTGTCGCGGTCGCTCTGCTGCAGGCGCTCGGCCTGGAAGCGGACGAGCGGGCTGGCCAGGCCGAAGGCGTCGCGCATTTCGCCCTTGTGTGTCTTCAGGTTGAACACCAGCTTTTCGCCGCTCAGCACCATGTCCCGGGCGGCCATGGTCACCCGCCCTTCGGCGAAAAGCTCGCGGCTGCGCAGGTCAAAGTCGATGGCGTCGGCGTGGATGACGGTGTCCTGCCAGAGGACCTCCACGTGGCCCGAGGCACGCAGCGCATTCTCGCCGATGGTCTTGTGGTCGGCGTAGACGACAGGCTCCTCGCGCCGCTCCTGCGCCGGCAGGAACAGGCCCGGTCCGAGGGACAGCAGCGCCAGAAAAATGCGGGCGGCTTTGGCTTTCATGCAAGGCCCTACTGTAGCACTTTTGCCCCGGCATGACAATACGACGGGCAAGGCGGGGCCGGGCGGCGGCGGTGAAAACTTTTGCCGCTTGTGCTACCATCGGGGCATGAAAACCCTTCGCCTGTTGCCGGCCCTTGCGGCCATGATCGTTTCCCTGACCGCCTGCGCCATCCATGTCCCCTGGGAAGTGCTGGGGGACTACGACGGCGTGCGCGTGGTCCTGCGCGTCACCCCGGACGACGCCGACGTGCTGCTCAACGGCCGCTTCATCGGCGCGGCCTACGAGTACGCCTCGCCGGCGGCGGCCCTGCGCCTGGCCTCGCGGGCCAACGAGCTGACCCTGCGCAAGAAAGGCTTCGTCGAGCAGGTGCTGGACCTGGGCGACTACCCTTCGCGGCGCATCACCGTCAAAACCGAGCTGAAGCCGGCCGCGCCCGGCTCCCCTGCCGCAACGGCCGCTGCCGACGGCAGCGACCCGGCCTACCGGGCCACGAGCGAACCGCTGCCGCCGCTGCCCGAGGAGAGGCCGGCCCCGGCGGCCGAGCGCTTCCTGACCGGCATCGAGCTGGCCCTGAGCCCCGAGGAAACCGCCCTGTACATCGACGGCCGCTTCTGGGGGCTGGCCCCGGCCCAGGGCAAGGCGCTGTTCCTGCGCCTGCCGCCGGGCAAATACGCCTTTGCCGCCTTCAAGCCGGGATATGCGCCCTTCAGCAAGGAAATCAGCATCCCCAAACAGGAGAAATTCACCCTGGCCATCGACCTGCAGAAATAGGCCGGCGGCCGGCTTCAGCCCGTCAGGACGACAGGCCGCGGCGGCTGGAGGCCAAAAGCCCCGCGCGGATTCGTCCCTATTTCAAGGCCGGCATGACGAAAATGGAGTAGGCCAGGTACAAGGCCATGAGGAGGATGGCGCGGACCAGGTTGCGGAGCAGCTTCCTGGCGTCGGCGGCGGATACGCTGGGATCGAAAAGCTTCTGCCTCCCGGCCGCAACGACCAGCAGCAGCAGGCCGAGGGAATAGGCGAAAGCCGTCGTCAAATAGACGGCAAGGGAAACCGGGTTGGCCGGGTAGCGGCCCAGCAAGTGGGCGCAGAAGGGAATGAAAGCCGCCCAGGCCAGCAGCCAGATATGGATGAAGACGACCGCTTTGCTGACGCGGGTCAGCTTGGCATACAGCGTATTGTGCCCGATCCAGAAGCCGCTCAGGATCACAAAACTGATGATGTAGCCCAGGAAGGTCCGCCAGTGGTGGAGCAGCGCACCCCACAGCTCGGCGCCGGACCTCTTGTCGGCGATCTCCGGCAGCTTGAGCTCCAGCACCAGGAGGGTCAGGGCGATGGCGAAGACGCCGTCGAACAGGAATTCCAGCCGGCCCTTGCTGACCTCAGTCTTGAAAGCCGATTGCGTCGATATGGCCATGTTCTTCTCCTTGAACCTTTTTGCGGCCTATCCGTCTTGGTCTGTCCGACCCAGGGCAAGCGTCAGAGAAGAAAGTGCCGACACGGGGGACTCATCATTCCCGCTCGCGGGCGTTTTCCCCAGGTCGCCCGGGGAAAGTCAGCGGGCGAAGCGGTCGATGAGCCTCTGCAGCAGGTCGCCGTACTTGACGATCAGCCCGGCGAACACCACCGAGACCATCGACATCAGCTTGATCAGGATGTTCAGCGACGGGCCGCAGGTGTCCTTGAAGGGGTCGCCCACCGTGTCGCCGATGACGGCGGCGCCGTGGTTGGGATTGCGGCTGCCGTCGGCCAGCTTCTTGCCGCCCAGGTTCCCCTCCTCGATGTACTTCTTGGCGTTGTCCCAGGTGCCGCCGGCGTTGTTCAGGAAGACGGCGACGACGAAGCCGGCGGTGAGGCCGCCGGCCAGCAGGCCGATCACGCCGGCCACGCCGAAG
>CAYXCX010000122.1:5765-6026 GCA_964463405.1 uncultured Clostridia bacterium | reverse complement strand
TGGCGAAGACGCGGACGATGTTGGGGTGGTGCAGGCTGGAGATGGCCTGGGCCTCCTTGATGAAGCGCTTGACGGCCACCGTCTCGGCGAAGCGCCGGCGGGCCAGGACCTTGACCGCCAGCAGGCGCGAGCGGCCAGGCTCCACGGCCAGGAACACGTCGGCGGCGCCGCCGCTGCCCAGGAATTTCTTCAGCTCGTAGCCTGGAACCTGCGGGAAGGCGGGCATGCTAGCGATCCGGGCGGCCGCGGTACATCGCCTGG
>CAYXCX010000122.1:0-5755 GCA_964463405.1 uncultured Clostridia bacterium | reverse complement strand
CCTCAACCGTGATCCCCTGGCGGAACGTCGCTGCGCCCAGCCGCACCGCCACTTCTGCCGGTCCCCCGGCCAGGCCGAAGCGCTGGCCGGCGAACCTGGCCTCGACCGCGGCGCAGGTCACGGCCGCCCCCTGGGCGTCGGTCTGCGGCAGCAGCAGCAGGAACTCGTCGCCGCCCCAGCGGGCCACCGTGTCTTGGGCGCGCAGCGAGGAGGAGAACAGCTCCGCCGCCTGGCGCAGCACCTCGTCGCCGGCGTCGTGGCCGCGCGAGTCGTTGACCTTCTTAAAGCCGACCAGGTCGGCCATGACCAGGGTGAAGGGCTGACGCGAGCGCTGGAAGCGCACCTCCTCGTGCTCGATCTCCTCCAGTACGGCGCGGCGGTTGGCCAGTCCGGTCAGCGGGTCGCGGCGCGCCAGGTCCTCCACGCAGCGGTAGGCCTGCTCCAGCTTGCCCTGCTGGGCGGCGATGCGCTCGTTGGCCTCGCGCAGCCAGCGGTTGGCCCTGGACTGGGAGCGGAAGTTGAAGAACAGCACCGCCGCCAGCAGCAGCACCGACAGGGCCAGGAAAAAGAGGAAGTTGCGCTGGCCGCGCTGGCGAGCCGCGGCCAGCGCGGCGATCTCCTTTTCCCGGCGCAGCAGCTCGTTCTGCCGCTCCTTCTTCTCCACCTCGTAGCGCGTCTGCAGCTCCGCCGTCTGCCGCGCCCGCTCCTCGTCGAACAGCCGTGCCCACAGCTCGTGGTAACGGCGGTGAAACGCCAGCGCCTGGCGGGAATCGCCCTCCTGCTCGTGCAGGGCGGAGGCCAGCAGCAGGATGCCGGCCAGATCGCGGTTCTGGCCGGCCTGCTCGGCCAGCGGCCGCGCCTCCTCCAGGACGGCCAGCGCCTCGCTGCGCCGGCCCAGAAGGCTCAGGCTGTCGGCTATGGCTAGCAGGGAAATGATGGTTCCGCGCCGCTGGCCGATGCGGCGGTCGATGGCCAGCGCCTCGCGCAGCAGGGGCAGCGCCTTCTCCGGCCGGCCGCTCAGGCGATAGAACTCGCCCATGTCGTGCAGGCTGTTGGCCAGAAGATCTGGTTCGTCGTGCTCGCGGGCGAGCTTAAGGGAATGTTCCTTGAAAGGCCGGGCCTCGGCGAATTTCTTTCCGAACAGGTGGACGTTGCCGATCTCGTTCAGGGCCATGATCACCCGCCGGCGGTTGCCGAGGGCCTGCCCCGATTCGTAGGCCGACTGGAAGTACTTCAGGGCGAGATCGAGGCTGCCCAGGTCGCGGTGGACGTAGCCGATCAGGTAGGCGCTGGCCGAGGCGATCTCGGCGTCGCCCTCGCGCTCGGCCAGCGTCTCGGCGCGCTGCAGCAGTTCGAGCGCCTGGTGGTGCTCGCCCAGAACGATGGCCGTCCTGCCGGCGCCCAGCAGCAGCCGCGCCCGGGGCGCCAGACCGTGGCCGGCCAGCAGCGCCAGCGCTTCGCGGAAGGAATTTTGCGACTGCGGGTGTTCCTGGCGCGCCTGCTCGTCTTCGCCGCGCCGCGTCAGGGCCTGGGCCAGCCGGGCGGCGATCTCTGGGCGTCGCGCCTGCGGCGCTTGTTCCAGCTCGCGGCGCAGGCCATCGATCTCGTCGCCGGCGCCGGCCAGGGCGACGGCCAACAGGGCCAGCAGGGGGAGGAGGAAGGCTCTGTTCACGGCCGGCGCCGGGACATCTCAGGCAGGGCTCACCCTTGCCCGCGGGCCGGGCGGCGGTAGAGGCCGAGAAGCCGGAACAAATTGATGCCGACCCAGAGGCAGAGGAACGTCCCCAGCCCGGAGACCAGGAAACGGCCCAGGTGCGAGGCCGACCAGGCCGGCAGCAGCGAGGCCAGGTGGCGCAGCGTCCGGCCAAGCCCCCAGAAGAGAACGACGCCGCCCAGGACGCGGGCGAGCCGCAGCGGCAATGGGGCGGCCTCCTCAGGCAGCCCCTGGCGCTGGGCCAGGGCGAAGGCGGCGTTCAGTCCCAGGCAGAAGCCGGCGAAGGTGGCCGAGGCCAGGGAAAAGAGGACCAGGAGCAGTGGCAGGCCGAAGAGGAACGCCAGGTACAGGACCCGCGGCAGGGAGGCGACAAAGGGGCCGCGCAGGGCGGCGAAGAGCTCCTCGCGGCGTCCGTCGTCGCGCCAGAGCAGCCAGGCCAGCAGCAGCATGCCGCCGCCCAGGAACGCTCCGCCCAGGATGTCGGCCAAAAAGTGCACACCCAAGTAAAGGCGGGAAAAGGCGATCAGGGCGATCATGATGGGGGCCAGCCAGGCCAGGACCCGCCGGCGCGTGACCAGCGCCAGCCCGCCCCAGACGGCGAAGGCCCCGGACGTGTGGCCGGAGGGGAAGCCGTAGGAGAGCTCCTTCAGCCGGTAGGCGTCGACCACCCCGGCCGGCGGCAGGTCCAGGAACTCGCGGCCGGCCATGGCGCGGAAGGCGCCGGCGGTGTTCCAGTCCGTTTCCAGGCAGGCGACGCGGGAGTCGGCGAAGAAGGGGCGGGGCAGGGCGAAATACTCCTTGGCCGCATGGCTGACGACCGCGGTCCAGAAAATGATCTGGAACAGCAGGAACCCCTGGCGCAGGCTGACGCCGAACAGGACGGCGATGACCAGCAGGATGATGACCTGGTGGTAGCCCAGGGCGGTCACCTGGAGCATGAGCCAGGTCAGCGCCTCGGAGGCGTGCGCCTGCAGCGCGATGTGCAAGCCGGTCTGGAACATGGGCGTACCTCGTGGCCGTGGATTTGCCCCATTGTCGGCAAGAAAGGAGCGTTTGTCAACCTGCGGGCGGTTGACTCCATAACCTTTTCGGTATATTTTCGTATCAAGAAGTTCACGAGGCGCGTCCGCCGCGCGGCCGCAGGCCGGGCGCGGGTACGCGGGAACAAGTGCGGCACCATGAGGAAACGAGCATGAAAAAAAAGATAACCCGCAAGAACCTGCTGTGGATCGCCGCGGCCCTGCTGGCCGTCCTGTTCATCGCCTGGAAGTTCTACCAGAAGGCCCAGGGCGGCCGCGGCCCGGGCGGCCCCGGCGTCGCCGTGGCCGTCGAGGTGGCGCCGGTCGGCAAGGGCGCCCTGCGCGACCTGGGCAGCTACACCGGCACGCTGACCGCCCGCACCCGCGTCGCCGTCTCGCCCAAGATATCGGGCCGGCTGAACCGGCTGCTGGTCGACATCGGCGACCCGGTGCGCAGCGGCCAGCTGCTGGCCGTGCTCGATGACGACGAGTACCGCCAGGCTGAGATCCAGGCCCAGGCCGACCTGCAGGTGGCCCGGGCCAACCTGGAGGAGGCGCGCAGCGCCCTGACCATGGCCGAGCGCAACCTGGAGCGGGCGCGCGCCCTGCACCAGAGCGGCATCCAGAGCGACGCCCAGCTCGACCAGGTGACCGCCGCCTACGACTCGCAGCGGGCCCGCTTCCACGTGGCCGAGGCCCAGGTGGCCAACCGCGAGGCGGCGCTGGCCAGCGCCCGCGTGCGCCTCTCCTACACGCGTATCGCCGCCACCTGGGACCGGGGCCGGCCCGTGCGCTACGTGGGCGAGCGCTTCGCCGACGAGGGGACGCTGCTGGCGGCCAACGCGCCGATCCTGTCGGTGATCGAGCTGCAGCCGATCACGGCCGTGTTCCACGTCACCGACCGCGAGTATTTCCGCCTCAAGCCCGGCCAGGGGGCGACCGTGCGCAACAGCGCCTTTCCGGGCAAGAGCTTCGCCGGCCGCATCGAGCGCATCGCGCCGCTGCTGCAGGAGGCCTCGCGCCAGGCGCGGGTCGAGATCGAGGTCGACAACCCCGAGCGCCTGCTCAAGCCGGGCATGTTCGTCAACGTCGAGATCGAGTTCGCCCGCCGCTCGGGCGTCACCGTCGTCCCCTTCAACGCCCTGGCCAAGCGCGGCGGGCAGGAGGGCGTCTTCCTGGTCGCCGGCGACAGCCAGTCGGCCCATTTCCTGCCGGTGCGCTCCGGCATCGTCGAGGAGGGCCGGGTGGAGATCGTGGAGCCCAGGGACCTGGCGGGACGGGTGGTGGTGCTGGGCCACTACCTGCTGGAAACCGAGGGGCGGATTATCCTGCCCCAGGCCGAAAACGGCGGTCCTGCCGCCGGAGGCGGCCAGAAAGCCGGAGGCGGCAGATGAACTTTTCCGCCTTTTCCATCCGCCGGCCCGTCTTCACGGTGATGCTCACCCTGGCCATCGTGGCCGTCGGCCTGGTGGCCCTCATGCGCCTGCCCATCGACCTGATGCCCGAGATCACCTTCCCGACCCTGAGCATCATGACCTCCTACGAGAACACCGGGCCGGAGGAGATCGAGCAGCTCATCACCCGGCCCATCGAGGAGGCCATGAGCGCCGTGCCCGGCGTCGAGGAGGTGTATTCGGTCTCTTCGGAAGGCAGCAGCAGCGTGCGCGTGATGTTCGACTGGGGCGTCGACCTGGATGCCGCCGCCGACGACGTGCGCGAGCGGCTGGACCGCGTCGTCGGCCGCCTGCCCGACGACGTCGAGCGGCCCATGCTGCGCAAGTTCGACCCGGCCATGATGCCCATCATGCTGGTCGGCGCCCTGAGCAACCTCGACCCCATCCAGACGCGGCGCATCATCGACGAGCAGATCCTCTACCGCCTGGAGCGCGTCCCCGGCGTGGCCTCGGTCGACGTCTGGGGAGGGCACGAGCGCGAGATCCAGGTCAACCTGGACGTGGACAAGATCAAGGCCCTGGGGCTGCCGCTCGACCGCATCATCAGCGGCATCCGCGAGGACAACGTCGACCTGCCGGCCGGGGTCATCTAGCGCGGCAATTACGAGATCCTGGTGCGCATCCCCGGCGTGTTCGCCCGCATCGACGAGATCCGCGACACGGTCGTGGCCACGCGCGGCGGCGTGCCGGTGCGCCTGCGCGAGATCGCCGACATCCAGGACACCCACCGCAAGATCACGCGCGTGGTCCGGGTCAACGGCGTGCCCGGCACGCGCCTGGCCATCTACAAGCAGTCGGGCAAGAACACCGTCCAGGTGGCCCGCGGCGTGCTCCGCGAGCTGGAGCGCATCCATGAGGACCGGCCGCAGATCCAGCTGATCCCGGTGCGCGACTCCTCCGAGTACATCAAGCGCGCCATGGGCAACGTCAGCTCCACCGCCGTCTACGGCGGCCTGCTGGCCGTTCTCGTGCTGCTGGTCTTTTTGGGCAGCATCCGCAGCACCCTGGTCATCGCCACTTCCATTCCCGTCTCGGTCGTGGCCACCTTCGCCCTGATTTATTTCAACGGCTTCACCCTGAACATCATGACCCTGGGCGGGCTGGCGCTGGGCATCGGCATGCTGGTCGACAACTCCATCGTCGTGCTGGAGAACATCGTGCGCCTCCGCGACGGCGGGGCCAAGCCCGTCCAGGCGGCGCTGGACGGGGCCCACGAGGTGGGCGCGGCGGTCATCGCCAGCACCCTGACCACCCTGGCCGTGTTCATGCCCATGGTCTTCGTGCGCGGCATCGCCGGCATCATGTTCAAGCAGCTGGCCTTCGTGGTCAGCTTTTCGCTGATCTGCTCGCTGGCCGTCGCCCTGACCCTGGTGCCCATGCTCTCCAGCCGCTTCCTGGGCGTCCAGCATCCTCCGCGCTCCGGGCTGGAGCGGCGCAAGACGGCCCTGGTGGCCGCCCTGCAGCGCCGCTTCACCGCCATGGAGGATGGCTACAAGCGGCTGCTGCACTGGGCCCTGGACCACCGCGGCCGCGTGCTGGCCGCCGCAGTGACGCTGGACATGCTCGCC
>CAYXCX010000121.1:0-6072 GCA_964463405.1 uncultured Clostridia bacterium | reverse complement strand
GCACCCGGGGGTGCAGGTGCTGGAGCCCGGGCAGAAGAACCGCCTGGGCATCGTCTCGTTCTACTCGCTGCACCGCCACCACAACCTGATCGTGCGCCTGCTCAACGACCGCTTCGGCATCCAGACCCGCGGCGGCTGCTCCTGCGCCGGAACCTACGGCCACATCCTGCTCCACGTCAAGCGCGAGCAGTCGCGGCACATCACCGAGAAGATCAACCACGGCGACCTGTCGGAGAAGCCGGGCTGGGTGCGCATCTCGCTGCACCCGGTGCTGACCGAGGAGGAGGTGGAGACGATCGCCGCCGCCGTGCACGAGGTGCTGGACAACTACGAGCGCTGGCAGGAGGATTACATCTTCGACCCGCGCACCGCCGAGTTCCAGCACCGCAGCTGGAAGCCGCAGCTGCCCGACCTGTCCAGGGATTTCAGGCCCTGGTAGAAGAAGACGTTAGACGTTAGACGCCAGTGGTTAGCAAGAGTAAGAACGAACTCGAGACGTTAGATGTCAGATGATAGTAGTGAGCAAGAAAAATACTCCGGAAATCTTTTTTGCTCGTTTTTGGCCTGGCTCAATGCCTTGCTAACGTCTAACGTCTGGCGTCTAACGTCTGTTAGATAAAACGTTCAAATCTATCTTTCTTGGCCTTGCAGATGGGGCATACCCCCGGCGGCTCCTGGCGGGCGCACAGGTAGCCGCAGACCTTGCAGCGCCAGACCGGCTGGGCCAGCGCGTCGGTCTTGGCGGCGCGGCGCTCGCCGGCCGGCGGCCGCGTCCTGGCGCGGCGGTTCGGCCGGCGCTCGGGAATGGCAACGGCCTGCTTCTTGCCCTCCGCGACCTCCTGGGAGACATAGAGGGCGCAATAGCACGATCCGAACTCGTTCAGGTCGGCGTCGCGGTAGTCGCAGGGGCAGATGACGTCCAGGTCCGCGGCCTTGTCGCCCGCGGCCAGGCGGCAGGGGCAGGCCCAGTAGCCGTAGCGCTGCTCGTTGACCAGCAGGCTGCGCACCAGCTCGCGGGTGAACTCGCGGTCCGGGCTCAGATGGTCGCCTGAGCTCTCGGCCTCGCGCTGCAGCATGTCCAGCAGGGCGTCGACGGCGGCATCGGAGATCCCGGCGGCGCTCATTTTCCCAGCGCCTGGCGGATCTTGGCCTCGTCAAAGCCCAGGACGCAGGCGGAGTCGCCGAACACCAGGGTCGGGAACGACTCGTTGGGGTTCCAGCGCCGCACTTACTCCATGGCCCGCTCCTGCTCGTCGCCGTCGAGCAGGTCGACGTAGACGTAGTCGTAGGCCACGCCCAGCTTGTCCAGCAGCTGGCGCGTCCTGCGGCACCAGGCGCAGGTGCTCAGGCCGTAGAACGCGACGCGGCCGCGGTCCTCGCCGTCCACATGGGTAAAGGGGATCATCGGGGCCTCCTCCGCAAGTTGCCCGCCATTATAGATCGCCGGCCGGCGGAAAGTCAACCGCGGAATCGACGAACTCCGTGACGCGTAACGCGTGACGCGTGACGCATAACAGCACTAGCGAAAACAACAAACATTGATAATGTAATCCCAATTTAGCTCTATGTATCAATGCTTGAATTGGCAATTTGATTTTTTTAGGGATTTGCTGCCTGGAATTTGATTCTTTCTTCCTCGTCACGCGTCACGCGTCACGCGTCACGGTTGCTCGCTGGGCTGGAAGCCCAGGTACCGCTGCCAGTTGCGGCGCTTCTCCGCGGCGCTGAAGCCGTCGCGGCCCAGGCCGCGCAGCGCCGAAACGGCCAGCAGCGCCGCCAGGTCGCGCTCGTTGAGCCGGGCGCGCAGCAGCAGGTCCTCCAGCGAGGCGTAGCCGGGGCCGCGGCTTTCGACGACGCGCGCGGCCAGCGCCGCGCCGATCCCCTTGACCGCGGTCAGGCCGCAGCGGATGGCCCCCTGCTCGGCGCTGAAGCCCGGGCCGCTGCGGTTGACGTCGGGAGGCAGGACGGCCAGCCCCCACGCCTTGGCCTCCTCGATGTAGTCGGGCAGCGGGTAGTAGCCGCCGCCGGCGTTGAGCAGCCGGCAGAAGAACTCCAGCGGCCGGTGCGTCTTGAGCCAGGCCGAGAGAAAGGCGGCGTGGGCATAGGCCTGGCTGTGGGCCTGGCAGAAGGCGTAGAGCGAGAAGTCGACGGCCAGCTTCCAGAACAGCTCCAGCTCGGCGGCGCTCCAGCTGTTGGCGGCGCCGCGGGCGAGGAAGTCGCCGCGCAGCGCCTCGCCGCGGCGCTTCTTCAGCTGGCGGCGCGCCTGCTCGGCCTGCTCCAGGTCCCAGCCGCAGACGTGGTGCAGCAGCACCGAGATCTGCTCCTCGAAGATCAGGGCGCCGCGGCTGCCCGGAAACAGCCGCCCCAGCAGCGGGTGGACGGGAGGGCGCTTTTCCAGGTACGCAGCCTTCATCCCCGACTTGGCCGGCCCGGGACGGATGATGGCCACGGCGATGGCCAGCTCCTCCAGCGTCGCCGGCCGGCCGCGGCGCAGGTTCTCGCGGGCCAGCGGGCTCTCCAGCTGGAAGCAGCCCTTGGTGCGCGCCGCCTGGATGGTCTGCCAAACAAGGGCGTCGCCCGCTCCGGCGGCGGCGGCGAAGCCGCCGAGCCCGAGCGGCGCGATGACCTCGAAGCCGCGCACCCCGAGCAGGTCGAGCTTGAAGACGCGCAGGCGGTCGACCGTGTCCTTGTCCCAGACCAGCTGCGGGAAGCCTTCCGGCGAGCGGGCCAGCGGCAGGGCGCGCTCGACCGCGCCGGCCGAGAACACCACCCCGCCCACGTGCAGCGACAGCTCGCGGAAGACGCCGTCGAGCCGGGCGGCCGCCTGGTAGACCGGCGCCGCGGCCCCGCGCCCGGACGCGGCCAGCTCGCGCGGCTCGGCGAACGGGGGGAGCGGCCGGCCCAGGGCGTGCGCCTCGTCGGGGTTGTAGCCGAAGGCGCGGGCCGTCTCGTAGAGGGCCGAGCGGGCGCCGAAGAACTTGTGGCTGGACAGGAAGGCCGCCCGGCCGCGCCAGCGCGCGAACAGCCACTGGAAGAGCTCGGGGCGCCGCGAGGAGTCGATGTCGACGTCGATGTCGGGCAGGTCGTCGCGGCGGCTGTTGAGGAAGCGCTCGAACAGCAGCCCGTGCTTCAGTGGGTCGACCGGCGTCAGACCCAGCAGGTACAGGACGTACGAGGCGCCGCCGGAGCCGCGCAGGCTGAAATAGATGCCACGGCGGCGGCAGTAGCCGGCGATCTCGGCGGCGACCAGGAAGCAGCCCGAGGCGCCGGCGGCGCCGATCACCCGCAGTTCGCGCAGCGCCCGCTCGCGCTCGCAGCCGCCGGCGGCGCGGGCGTCCAGCTCGCGCCGCACCCGCCGCTCCAGCTCGTCCCCCTCGCCGGGGAACAGCTCGTCGAGGGCGTCAAAGGCATAAGCGGCCCCTTGCGCCAGGCGCAGGGTGGCGGCCATGGCCTGGCGCCCGGCCTCGCCGAAGCGGCGGGCGATGCCGGCGGCCGGGATCAGGCCGTCAAGGGTCACGTCCGTTCGCAAGGCCTCGGGCAGGGGCTGGTGGCGGAAGACGGCGCGGGCCACGGCGTACTTTTTGGCGTCGCCGGTCCAGCGCAGGGCTTGCGCCCAGGCCAGGGGGGCGCCGGCGGCCGCCGCCAGGGGGCGCAGCCAGGCGCCGCTGGCCCATTCCAGGCCCAGGTAGAAATTCTCCCTGCCGATCTTCGCCTGCAGCCGGCGCACAAGATCGGGGTCCGGCCGCGCCGGCAGCAAGACCGCCTGCACGTCGGACAGCCTGGCGGGCAGGGCGCGGCGGTTCAGGCACGAGACCAGGGAGCGATAGCCCGTTGCCGAGGCGGGGAAAAGGAGCAGGCTCCCCTTCTCCGGCAGCCGGATCTCGGCGCCCAGCAGCGGCTTCAGGCCGCGGGCGTCCGCCTCCTGTTTGAACCTTTCCCAGCCGACCAGCGACATGGGATCGCAGACGGGCAGGTAGGGCACCTTGGCCTTTTGCATGAGGTCGCCGAGGGAGGCGGGATCGACGACGCCTTCGCCTTGGGAGTAGACCGAGTAGGTTCGTAAAGGGATGTAATTCATCTTGAGACGTTAGACGTTAGACGTCAGACGTTAGCAAGAAAGGAATTCCTAAAAAACCAATTTGCGTTTCCGAACAATGTCGGACACCCATCGCGTTTTAAATGGTTTTTTGCTTTAAGCTCTGCAGCATTTTCGCCACCTCATTGAGGTAGCCATCCAGAAGATCCAGTTGTTCGCGTGAGATGTACCCTATTCTTTGGGAAATCTCGATTTGAGTCTGTAATTCAGCCACAGACCCCAGGGCGATGGCGATGAACCTGCGGAATTCCGCCTTGCTCTTGCGCTCGAATCCTTCGGCGATGTTCGAAGGGATCGACACGGCCGAACGTCGCAATTGATCCCGCAACCCGACATCCCGAGAAAAAGCATTGCCCTTGGTAAGGGAATAAACTTCGGCTACGGCATTCATCCCTTTTTGCCAAACCTGCAGGTCCCGAAAGCTCTTTATCATATATCCCTCCTTTCTGTTTTCTTTTCTTGCTAACGTCTAACGTCTGACATCTAACGTCTGCTTACTTGGTCAACGACGCAGTTTTCAACACCATTCCCTCCCTCTCCACGGGGTACAACTCCTCCAAAAGCATGGAGCGGCCGCTGCGCAGCGCGGAAAACCCGAAGCGCTCCTTGACGGCGCCGATGGCGGCGGTCATCTTCTCGTCCTTCAGCGAGAAGAAGGGCAGCAGGTCGCGGGCCCGCTGCAGCCCCTCGACCTTGGCCCCGACCAGGCGCAGCGGCAGGTCCTTTTCGGCCAGCAGTTGCGCCAGCAGCGGCTGCGCCGCCTGCCAGAGGTGGAAGTAGGAGTAGGTGGGAAACGGCAGCGCCGCCCGCCGGGTGAAGGTGGAAAAATCGCTGAAGCGGGCCTTGACCTCAACGCGGCCGGCGTAGAGCCGGTCGCGCAGCAATTGCACGGCCAGCCGGTCGACGAGGTAGGCCAGGTGCGAGTGCAGCGGCCCCGGGTCGCGGATGTCGTGGGGAAAGGTGGTCTCGCGGCTCAGGCTGGGGTGGGCCGGCTCCGGCCGGCCGCGCTCCATGCCGCCGGCGTGCTGGCCGGCGAAGACCTTGCGCCACAGCGCCGGGTACCTGGCCTGCAGCTCGCGGCCGCGGCGCACCCCCAGACCCTGCAGCACTAAGAAGGTCTGCGGCCCGACGCCCGGCACCTTGTCCAGGGTCAAACCGGCGGCGAACTCGGGCTCGTCCAGGAGCCAGAGCAGGCCGCCCGGCTTGGCCGCCTCGCAGGCCAGCTTGGCGCCCAGGCGGGTGCAGCCCAGGCCGGCCGAAATGCGCAGGCCGGTCTCGCGCTCGGCCGCGGCCTTGACGCGGGCGGCCAGCTCGTAGACCGAGGGGCACAGGTAGCGGCTGCCGGCCAGGTCGACGTAGGCCTCGTCGATCGAGACCTCCTCCACCCGCGGCGAGAAGCGGCGCAGGCAGGCGAAGAAGCGCTCCGAGATGCGGCCGTAGAGGCGGTGGCGGCCGCGGCGGAACACGGCGTGCGGGCACTTGCGGGCCGCGGTGCGCAGGGCCATGCCCGAGCGGACGCCGTAGCGCCGCGCCGCGTAGGAGGCGGTGCAGACCACGCCGCGCTCGTGGGCCAGGCCGCCGACGATCAGCGGCCGGCCGCGCAGCGCCGGCTCCAGCGCCTCCTCGACCGCCGCGAAGAAGGCGTCGATGTCCAGGTGCAGGACGGTGGGCGTTGTCACCGGTACTTGCGCATGACGCCCACCACCCGCCCGACCACCTGGAAGGGAGCGGCGATGGGGGCGTACTCGAGGTTTTCCGGAACCAGCACGAAGCCGGCGCCGTCGCGCTTCAGGCGCTTGAGGGTGATCGAGCCGTCCGCCAGCCGCGCCACCACCATCCGGCCGGGATCGGCCCGGTCGGCGCGGCGGATCAGCACCAGGTCGCCGTCCTGGATGTAGGCGTCCTTCATGCTCTCGCCCTGGACGCGCAGGGCGACCACGTCGCCCCCCTTTTCGGCCAGCCATTCGGGGAGCGTC
>CAYXCX010000120.1:0-6117 GCA_964463405.1 uncultured Clostridia bacterium | reverse complement strand
AGGGCCAGGTCAACGAGCATCAGCTGGGCGCCCGCGACGCGCTGGAGAGCGTGGAGCGCCCGATCATCCGCCTGCGCACCGACCGGGTCGAGATCAGCGACCAGGGCGACCTGCTGGACGGCCAGTACGCCCTGATCGAGATCGGCGACAACGGCGGCGGCATCAGCCCCGAAAACCAGAAGAAGATCTTCGAGCCCTTCTTCACCACCAAAGGGCAGGGGCGGGGCACCGGGCTGGGGCTGGCCATCGTGCGCGAAATCGTCCGCGACTACAACGGCCACATCGAGCTGCGCTCGCAGCTCGGCCAGGGAACGATGTTTACCATCCTGCTGCCGGTGTTCGAGCAAACGCTCGCCCAGCCCACGCCCCGGGCCGAGGCGGCCGCCGTGACCCCGCTCGAGGGGCTGGTGCTGCTCATCGACGACGAGGAAGTGGTGCGCGAGATCGGCTCCGACATGCTCAAGACCATGGGCCTGAAGTGCCTCACCGCCGTCGACGGCAACGAGGGCATCGAGCTGTTCCGCAAGTTCGCCGCCGAGATCGCTTTGGTCATTTTGGACGTCGAGATGCCGGGCCTTTCGGGCGAAAAAGTGTTCCTGCGGCTGCGCGAGCTGAATCCCGACGTCAAGATCCTGATCGCCAGCGGCTACGGCCGGGATTACCTGGAAAGCGAGGTGTTCAAGGGCAAGATCCCCCATTTCATGCCCAAACCCTTCAAGACCGAGCAGCTCTCCTACCAGGTCAACCGCCTGCTGCGGGGCGAAGATGTTTGAGGATCTGTACGTCCGCGTCGCCGCCGAGAACCTGGAGGCGGAGGCGGCGGTCCTCGCCGCCGCCGGCGCCGCTCCCGAGCTCTTTGTCCCGGCCGCGAGGCTGCGCCGCCTGACGCCGCGCGCGGCGGCCGCCTGGCGCCGGATCCTGGCCCCGTTCCCGGCGCACACCCTGCACGCCCCCTTCATGGACGTGTGGCCCGGCGCCGACGACGACGCGGTGCGCTCGCTCAGCCTGGACACCATGCGCCGCGCCATGGCCCTGGCCGCCGGGCTGGGCAGCCGGCTGGTGGTGATGCACTACAACCACGACCCGGTCTATTACCGCTGGGACCTCGACGGCTGGCTGGAACGGGCGGCCGAATTCTACGCCGCGCTGCTGGACGAATTCCCGGGGCCGCTCATCGCCCTGGAGAACATCGCCGATCCCACCCCCTACGTGGCGCTGCGCCTGGTGGAGAAGGCGGCTCGGCCCCGCCTGGTCCACTGCTTCGATTTCGGGCATCACCACGTGTTCGCCACCCTGCCCTTCCCGGAGTGGCTGTACTACCTCAAGCCCCGCGGCCACATCCATTTTCACGTCCACGACAACCACGGCGGCGCAGACGAACACCTGGCGCCGGGCTGCGGGAGCATTGACTGGCAGGAGGCGCGCAAGGCCATGGCCGCCCTCTCCTGCCCCTTTTCCGTCGCCCTGGAGCCCAAGTCGGCCGCCAACCGCGACGCAGCCATCGCCTATTACCGCAAGCGCTTCCTCAAACCGGCGGCTAGGCGCCGGCGCTGAGCAGCCGCCCCCCCGCCAGCACCGCCACGCTGTCTGCCAGCTCGCGCAGGTAGCGCGGGTGATGGCCGATCAGCAGGGCGCCCAGCCGGCTGCGGTGCAGGATCGCCTTCAGCAGCCGCACGATCCTGGCCGCCGTCAGGTCGTCAAGGGCCGAAAAGGGCTCGTCAAGGACCAGGAACTCGGGCTGCAGGACCAGGGCCCGGGCCAGCGCCACCCGCTGCAGTTCGCCGCCGGAAAGCTCATGCGGCAGGCGCGCGGCGAGCGCCGGCGGCAGTTCCAGCAGTTCCATCGCCGCCGCCACGCGCGGGTCCAGCTCCTTCCGCGCCGCGCCGCGCCAGGGGACGGGCCGCAGGGGTTCCCGGCCGCGGACCGGCGGCAGCGCGCGCAGGGGCTCGCCAATGATGCGGGCCACGCAAAAGAGGGGGTGCACCGCCTGCAGCGGATTCTGGAACACCATCTGGTTGGCGCGGCAAAAGTCGGCCGCCGGGGACTGGGCCAGAGGCTCCCCGCGGTACAGCACCTCGCCGCTGTCGGCGGCGGCGAAGCGCATCAGCACGCGGGCCAGCGTCGACTTGCCCGATCCCGAGGGGCCTGCCAGGCCGTGGACCCGGCCCTCGAGCAGGTCTAGGCTGACGCCGTCGAGGGCGAGCAGCCGGCCGCCGCCGCGGCGGCGGTAGGATTTGCCGACGCGCCGCAGCGCGAAGCGAACCGGCGTCACTCCCCCTCCAGGCAGCGCGCGATCTCCCGCGCGTCGTCATGGCCGCAGGCGGCCAGCCCCCCGGCGTCTGGCGCCCGGGCGACCAGGCTTCCCGCGGCCAGCACGCACAGCACGTCGGCGACGCGGCGGACAAAGCCCAGCTGGTGGGAAACCAGCAGGACGGTCAGCCCGCGGCCGCGCTGCCATTGCCTCAGCAGGGCGATGAAATCCTCCTGGGCGCCGGCGTCGATCTCGGCCGTGGGTTCGTCCAGCAGCAGGGTGCCGGCGCCGCAGGCCAGGGCCAGGGCCAGCAGGCAGCGCTGGTTCTCGCCGCCGCTCAGCTCGTGGGGATAGGAGCGGAGGACGCGCGCCGGGTCCGGCAGCCCCAGCCGCGCCAGCAGCCGCTGCAGGTCGCCTGCGCCCCAGCCCGGGGCGCATTCGCCGATCTGGCGGCCCATGGCCAGCACGGGGTTGAAGCTGGCCGCGGCGTTCTGCGGGGCGTAAAAGACCTCGCGGCCGCGGACGTTCCGCCAGTCGCCGGGACCCATCGGTTGGCCGCGGAAGAACACCGCCCCGCGGCGGACGCGCAGGGCGGCGGGCAGCAGGCCGCACAGGGAGCGGGCCAGGAGCGTCTTGCCGGCGCCGCTCGCGCCCAGCAGGACCGTCACCCGCCCCGGCGCCAGGCGGAAATCGATGCCCCGCAGCAGGGTCTGGCCCTGCGCCCGATCCTCGACCCAGAGGCCCTGGGTGCGCAGCATGGCGGAGTCGGTCGCGGCGGCGAGAGCGGCCTCTATTCCATCATGGCCGCCACGGCCTCGATCTCGACCTCGGCTCCCAGCGGCAGATCCCTGACGGCGAAGGCGGCGCGCGCCGGGTAGGGGGGCGGCACGAACTCGGCGTAGATCCGGTTCACGGCCTGGAAATGGGCCATGTCCCGCAGCAGCACGGTGGTCTTGAGCAGGCGGCGAAAATTGATGCCGGCGGCGCCGAGCACGGCCTCCAGGTTGCGGAACACCTGGCGGGCCTGGGCCTCCACCCCGCCCTCCGCGAGCGCGCCCGTGGCCGGGTCGATCCCCACTTGCCCCGAGAGGAAGAGCAGGCTTCCCCAGCGCACGGCCTGCGAATAGGGTCCCAGCGCCTTTGGCGCCGAATCGGATTGCACGGCTTGCTTTTCCATCACGTCCTCCTTGAGACAATTTTCACCAGCGCGAAGCCCAGGATGAAGCCGCCCACGTGGGCCAGCCAGGCGATGCCCGAGCCGCCGCCGGCCGACAGGAACTGGAACAGGAACCAGACGACCAGGAACACCGCCGCCGGCACGTCCATGGTGGTGACGAAGACGAAAACGAAAAGCAGGGTGCGGACGCGGGCGGCGGGGTACAGGGCCAGGTAGGCGCCCATTACCCCCGACACGGCGCCGCTGGCGCCGATGACCGGGACCAGGGAATCGAGGTTGAAGGCGACGTGGGCCAGGCTGGCGCCGACGCCGCAGGCCAGGTAGAAGGCCAGGAAGCGCAGCCGTCCCAGGCGGTCCTCGATGTTGTTGCCGAAGATCCACAGGAAAAGCATGTTGCCCAGCAGGTGCAGCCACGAACCGTGCATGAACATGGACTTCAGCAAACTGAGCAACGGCGGAGAGCGGCGCTGGAAAGAGACCGGCCTGCCGGCGCGGTCGGTGCCCACCGGAACCTCCAGGCTGCGCCCCTGCACCAGCTCGGCCGGCACCAGGCCGTCACGGACCAGGTGGTACTCTAGGCTCGACGGCCAGGCCAGCGGCTCCAGCCCCGATGCGCGCAGCGGCTCTTGCAGGTGGCTGCGCGACAAGTAACTCTGGTAAAAAAAAACCGCGACGTTCAGCAGAATGATCAGGACGACGACGACGGCGGCGCGGCGCGTCGGGTTGTAGTCCTTCAGGGGAATGAGCATCGGCCCTTGCCTCCTCCTGCCTGGCGAGAGGACACATATTAGCAAGGGGCCGGCGCGAAGTAAAGAACCGAGGACCGAGTGGTAGTGGTAGTGATAGTGGTAGTAAAGGCAAAGAAAAAATCTTTATTAGGCACCTTCAGCGCCAGGTCGTTTGTGTTCACTGATTTGGCTCGGCTACCACTACCACTATCACTATCACTGAGAGTTCATTGAGTTATCTGACTACACAAGACGGTCCATGTTCATGGACTTGGCTTGGCTACCACTACCACTATCACTATCACTTGGATTTATTCCCCTGTTGACTGCCGCTGCCCAAGGGATTACGATGGCACGGAACGGGGCCGGCTGCCGCCGCGCCCGGAGACAATCCTTGCTGGAAAGGAGGGAACATGTCCAAGAACAAGCTCGCCATTGCCGCACTTGTGGCGGCGGGGCTGCTTTTTATGCAGGGCTGCGCCGAGCTGGGCGAGATCGCCCGCGCCATGACCAGCCTGAAGAAGCTGCAGTTCCGCCTGCAGGGGATCGGCGATTTCACGCTGGCCGGGATCGGCATCGGGCCGAAGTCGCAGTTGCGGGACTTCACCGTCGAGGACGGGCTGCGCCTGCTGGCCGCCTTCAAGAACCGCAGCCTGCCGGCCCGCTTCCTGCTCAACGTCGAGGCGCGCAATCCCAACGACGGCAGCGAAGGCAGCACGCGCACCGTTTCCACCCTGACCCGCTTCGACTGGCGCCTGCTCATCGACGACAAGCCCACCGTCAGCGGCGGCATCGACCGGCCGCTGGAGATTCCCGGCAGCGGCCAGGCGTCGGTCCTGCCCCTGCGCCTGGAGCTCGACCTCTACGAGTTCTTCGGCGCGGGGGGGTATGAGGAGCTGCTGAACCTGGCCCTGGCCCTGGGCGGGAAAGGCGGCGACATCTCGCGGGTAAAGCTGGAAGCCACGCCCAGCGTATCCACCCCCCTGGGCGACATCGCCTGGCCCGAGCCCATCACCATCGTCAGCCACGAGTTCAGGTAGGAACTCAGCGAACGATCAGTGGCAGTGATAGTGGCAGTGTCAGTGAAGGCCAGATTCATGAACATGGGCAATCTGACAAAAAAAATCCCTGCATAGAAAAGATCGTTTCTATGCGATTGCCGCCACTAACGCTATCACTAGCGCAGCCACGTTTTGGGGAGGCAACTACTCCCGCTGCGACTTCTCGATCTTGGCCCAGGAGTCGCGCAGGGTGACGCTGCGGTTGAAGACCGGCAGCGCCGGGGTGGAGTCGGGGTCGACGCAGAAGTAGCCCTGGCGCAGGAACTGGAAAAAATCGCCGGGCCCGGCCTCGCGCAGCGAGGGTTCGACCTTGCAGCCGGCCAGGATCTCCAGCGAGCCGGGGTTCAGATACTCCTTGAAGTCCTTTTCTGCCTTCTCGGCCGCCGG
Organism: uncultured Clostridia bacterium; assembly: GCA_964463405.1. GTDB lineage: Bacteria > Acidobacteriota > Aminicenantia > UBA2199 > UBA2199 > UBA2199. Next base: position 513 of record CAYXCX010000120.1, on the reverse strand, counting down.
GTCGGGGACGGTCAGCAGCTTGTCGTACAGGCGCGCCTCGGCGTCGACGGCGTGGGCCGCCGACACCCAGTGCGAGGTGCCCAGCACCTTGCGGCAGTCCTGGGTCCAGCCGCCGCACGACTCGGGATCGTAGCTGCAGCGCAGCTCCAGCACGCGCCCGGCGCCGTCCTTGACCACCTCGTCGCAGCGGATGTAGTAGGCGTGCTTGAGGCGGATCTCCCGCCCGGGCGCCAGGCGGAAGAACTTCTTGGGCGGGTCCTCGCGGAAGTCGTCCTGCTCGATCCAGATCTCCCGCGAAAAGGGCAGCTTGCGCGTGCCGGCGGCGGCATCCTCGGGGTTGTTTTCGGCCTCGAGCCATTCGACCTTGCCCTCGGGGTAATTGGTGAGGACGACCTTCAGCGGCCGCAGCACGGCCATCACCCGCCGGGCGCGCCGGTTCAGGTCCTCGCGCAGGCAGTGCTCGAGCAGGGCCATGTCGACCATGCTCTCGCGCTTGGCCACGCCGACGGTCTC
>CAYXCX010000119.1:4792-6120 GCA_964463405.1 uncultured Clostridia bacterium | reverse complement strand
CCGCCATTCGGCGGAAAAGATGTTGACGATGAAGTCGACGTAGTCGACCAGGATCCATTCCCCGGCCGCCTCGCCCTCGCTGCCCAGCGGCTGCAGGCGCAGGTCCTGCTTGAGGCCGTCGCGCACGGCGTCGGCCAGGGCCCGGTTCTGGCGGGCGGAATGGCCGCTGCCGACGACCAGGTAGTCGGTCATTTCGCTCAGCCCCTTCAGCTTGAGCACCGTGACCCGCTCCGCCTGCTTGTCCAGCAGGGCGGCTACGGCGCGTTTGACGCCGCCGGGCAGGCGCCGCCGGCCCAGGTCCTCCAGGACCCGCTCGTACTCATCCTTCTTCATACAGCTTGATCTCCTCCATGATCCGGTGCACGTTCCGTTCCACGTAGGGCGACACGTCCTCGCCGTGCGAGCGCTTGCGGCGGATGGCCGTGGCCGAAAGCTCCAGGTAATCGGAGACGTAGGCGTGCAGGAACGCCCCGGGCGGGCGCGGCGCTCCGGCCGCGGCGAGCAGCGGCACCTTCTCCTCAGCCAGCAGCCGTTCCACCTTGGCCCGGTGGCCGCCGCGGCGCAGGACGATGATGAAGAACACCTCGGCGAGGACGCGGCGGTACTCCTTCCAGGTGCGGATCTTCAAGAAGCCCTCGCTGCCGGTAATGAAATAAAAGCGCTCGCCGGGCGCCGCCGCCTTCAGCTCGCGCAGGGTGTCGATGGTCCACGAGTCGCCCTGGCGGCGCAGCTCCAGGTCGCAGGCCTCCAGCCCCGGATGGGGCTTGAGGGCGGCGCGGAGCATGGCCAGGCGCAGTTCGGCCGCCGGCAGCGCCTGCCGCTTCTTGTGCGGCGGCCGGGCCGAGAGGATGTACAGGACGCGGTCCAGGGCGAAGGCTTCCTTGATCTTCAGGCCGAGCTCGATGTGGCCGCGGTGGACGGGATTGAAGGTGCCGCCCAGCAGCCCGGTCCTAGGCTGGCTCATGGGCGGCGAAAAGGGCCTTCTTCATGGCGTCCAGGTTCGTTGCTTTCAGCGCCGAGATTTCCACGCAGGGGATTGTACGCCCGCGGCAGAAATCGCGCAAGGCGTCCAGGCCGCCCCGGCCGCCCTCCAGCAGGTCAATCTTGTTGGCCAACACCACGATCCTTTTCTTCAGCAGCTGCGGCTGGTATTGCGCCAGCTCGCTTTCCAGCACGGCGAAGGCCTGCAGGGGAGGCAGGGGGGCGAAGGGCGAGGCGTCCAGCACGAACAGCAGCACGCGGGTGCGCTCGATGTGGCGCAGGAACTCCAGCCCCATGCCCTCGCCGCGATGGGCCCCCGCGAGGATGCCGGGAATGTCGGCCACCAC
>CAYXCX010000119.1:4484-4782 GCA_964463405.1 uncultured Clostridia bacterium | reverse complement strand
GGCGACGCCCAGGTTGGGGGTCAGGGTGGTGAAGGGGTAGTCGGCGATCTTGGGCTTGGCGGCGCTGATCTTGGAGATCAGCGTCGACTTGCCGGCGTTTGGCAGCCCGACCAGACCGGCATAGGCGATGAGCTTGAGCTCGAGCACCACCTGGATGGCCTCGCCCTGGCCGCCCTTTTCGGCCCGGCGCGGGGCCTGGTTTACCGCCGACTTGAAGTGGACGTTGCCGCGCCCGCCCCTGCCGCCGCGGGCGATGACGAAGCGGCGCTCGAGGCGGTCGAAGTCGAAGATCAGCTTC
>CAYXCX010000119.1:0-4474 GCA_964463405.1 uncultured Clostridia bacterium | reverse complement strand
CACTTGCGGCGGCCGCCGTTGCCGCCGTTTTCGGCGGCGAACTGGCGCTGGTACTTGAAGTCGGTCAGCGACTGGCAGACGGGGCTGCTGACCAGGACCACGTCGCCGCCCTTGCCGCCGTCGCCGCCGTCGGGGCCGCCGCGGGGAATGAATTTTTCGCGGCGGAAGCTGCGCGATCCGTCGCCGCCGGCGCCGGCGCGGAACGACACGATGGCACGGTCGACGAACATGGGGTTATGCGTTCAAGACGGAATGGCGGGCGGGGACGCGCCGGGGCCGCGGCGGTCTAGCTGGGGTCGACCTCAACGAACTTGCGGCCGGCGCGGTCGACGAAGCGCACCGTGCCGCTGGCCAGGGCGAAGAGGGTGTCGTCCTTGCCGAGGCCGACGTTGCGGCCGGGGCGGATGCGCGTGCCGCGCTGGCGGACGATGATGGAACCGGCGTGGATTTGCTCGCCGCCGAATTTTTTGACGCCGAGGCGCTTGGACGTGCTCTCGCGGCCGTTCTTGGCGCTGCCGCCCGATTTCTTGTGGGCCATTATTCGCTCTCCTTTTCCTTGGCCTTGGCGGCGGCTTTGACCTCGATCTTCTCGATCTGGATGCGCTGCAGCTTCTGCCGGTGGCCCTGGGTCTTCTTGTATCCCTTCTTGGGCTTGTACTTGACGATGCGGATCTTCTCGTCCTTGACCTCGGCCAGGACCTTGGCCTTGACCTTGGCGTTTTTGACGTAGGGATCGCCGATCAGCACGTCTTTTTCGCCCTGGACCAGCAGCACCGTGGCCAGGGTGGCCGTGTCCTTCTTCACCAGCTCGGCGGGCAGCAGCTCGACTTCCAGGATGTCGCCTTCGGCGACTTTATACTGCTTTCCACCGGTTTCCAGTATGGCAAACATCGTCGTTCTCCTAGATGGGATTACAGTTTTATACCACAAATCGCCCCTGGCGTCAAGGCTCGCTCCCCGGGCCCGGTCCCGCCTGAATCAGACGGGAACGGCGCGGATGCTCTCGGACAGCTCCTGGCGCAGCAGGTTTTCAATGAACTGCAGGGTGCCCTTGGTGCTGCTGACGCAGCCGCGGCAGGCGCCCAGGTAGCGGAAGTAGACGGCGACTTCGTTCTCGGCCTCGCGGATGTCGACCACCTCCAGGCTGCCGCCGTCGCCGGCCAGCATGGGCCGCACCTTCTCGTCCAGGACCTTCTCGATGGCACGGTGCTTCTGGATGAGGTTCATCGCCGCAAAATCACCGGCATCGGCCTGCAGGGCCAGCTTTTCCTTTTCCATGGCGGCGCGGGTGTCGCGCAGGATGTCGACCAGGTAGTGGCGGCGCGCCTCGTGGCCGCCGGGGCGGATGCACGACTTGCAGAAGGCGCCGGCCTTGGTGTACTGGGTGATCTCCTCCACCGTCTTCAGGTCGTTGACGCGGATGGCGTCCTGGATGGTGCGCAGGCTGACCCGGGCGCACTCGCAGACGATGTGCTCCTCGGCCAGGCTGGAGAGGTCGATCCCCTTGTAGAGCGAGGCCGCCTTCTTGATCACGTCGTAGGCCATGACGCTGCAGTGCATTTTCTGGGGCGGGATGGCCGGGATGGCGGGATCGTCGCGCAGCGCCTTCTCCACCTCGAGGTTGGTGATCTTCATGGCCTCGTCGACGGTGCGGCCCACGCTCATCTCGGCCATCACGTCGGAGGAGGCGATGGCCGTGCCGCAGCCGAAGCTCTTGAAGCGGGCCGCCAGGATGCGGTCGCTCCCGGCGTCGACGGCCCAGTACAGGCGCACGGCGTCGCCGCACGACTCGGCGCCCCAGTCAGCCACCACCAGCCGCGCGCCCATGGCCCGGGCCTCGGCTTCGCTGATCTCGCCGCGGAAGCGGGGGTTGTTCATGCGTTCGTTGACCTTGCTGGAGTACTGCTCCCACAGGGAGCCGCCGATCAGATCGTTCTTGGCCATGCTGTCTTGCTCCTGTTGCTCACGGTTTGCCCTGGTAGGTGGAGGAAATGCCGCGCAGCCGCTCGACCGAGCGGCGGATGAGGCCGGCCGCCCGCTCGATCTCCTCGGCGGTGGTGAAGCGCGACAGGCTGAAGCGGACGCTGGTGTGGGCCAGCTCCTTGTCGATGCCCATGGCCACGAAGACCGGGTTGGCCTGCAGCGACTCGGAGGCGCAGGCGCTGCCGGTGGAGGCGGCCAGGCCGCCGGCGTTGAGGTCCCAGATCAGGGCCTCGCCCTCGATGCCGCGGAAGCCGGCCAGGATGGTGTTGGGCGTGCGCAGCTCGCGCCGGCCCACCACCAGCGTGTCGGGCAGGGCCAGGATGGCGTCCTCGAGCCGGTCGCGCAATCGCCGCACCACGCTCGCCTCGAAGGCCAGGTTGTCTGCGGCCAGCTCCATGGCCAGGCCCATGCCGACCAGGAAGGCCACGTTGACGGTGCCGGCGCGCAGGCCGCCCATCTGCTCGCCGCCGTGCAGCAGCGGCGCCAGCCGCCGCCCATGGCGCACGAAGAGGCCGCCGACGCCCTTGGGGCCGTGGAACTTGTGGGCGCTGAAGGTGAGGAAGTCGACCGGCACCCGCGACACGTCGACCGGCACCTTGCCGATGGCCTGCACGGCGTCGGTGTGGAACAGGACGCCGTTCTCGCGGCAGACCTCGGCCAGCTCCGCCACCGGGAACACCAGGCCGGTCTCGTTGTTGGCCCACATGACCGAGACCAGGGCCGTGCGCTGGGGGTCGATGTGGCGGCGCAGGGTCGCGGCGTCGACCACGCCGTCGGCGTTGACCGGCAGGTAGGTGACTTTGGCGCCGAGCCCCTCCAGGAAGGCGCAGGCGTTGCGCACGCAGGGGTGCTCCACCTGGGTGGTCAGGATCTCCTGCTTGGGGCCGTTGCGCAGCAGGTCGAACCAGACGCCCTTGAGCACGTGGTTGTTGCCCTCGCAGGCGCAGCTGTTGATGATGATGTCGTCATCGTCGGCGGCGCCGATGCCGGCGTACAGGCGGCTCATGGCCAGGCGCATGGCCGGGTGCACCTCGGTGCCGAAGGCGTGCAGCGAGTTGGGGTTGCCGTACTGGCGGCAAAAGAAAGGATCCATCGCCTCCTTGACCCGCGGGTCGACGATGGTGGTCGCGTTGTTGTCCAGGTAGATTCGCTCCATGCCTCAACTCCCGGCCGTCTGTATCCGGCCATAGAAATGGCACATATCGCCGCCGCTGTCAACCGCACCCGCCCGGAAACTCAGGGCGCGGCGGCGTACTTGTGCAGCAGGGCGGGAACCTGCTCGGGGCTGACCTTGGCGTGCACTTCCTCGTTGATCATCAGCACCGGGGCCAGGCCGCAGGTTCCCAGGCAGCGGGATTCCTCCAGCGAGAAAAGGCCGTCGCGGGTCGTCTCGCCCAGGTCGATGCCCAGCTCCTCGCGGATTCTGTCCAGGACCTTCTCGGCGCCCTTGACGTAGCAGGCCGTGCCCATGCAGACGCTGATCACATACTTGCCGCGGGGGGTCAGGCGGAAGAAATGGTAGAACGTGGCGACGCCGCTCACCTTGGCCGCCGGCACGCCCAGCAGATGGGCGACGGCGTCCATGTGGGCGCGGTCCAGGTACCCGAAGCGGCGCTGCACCTTGTGCAGGACGGAGATCAGCTGGCTCTCGGGCTGGGGGCGGCTGCGCACCGCCTCGATGTATTCGACGATGTCGGCCGGCAGCGCGGCGCGGCTCTGTTCCAGCACCTGCTGCTGCAGGGCGTTGTTCACTTGATGGCGGCTCATCGGACACCTCGCGGCTCTTTGGGCGTGTAATGGGTGTGCAGCAACTCGTGGGCCAGGGGGCTGCCGGGCGCGCCCAGGAATTCCCGGTACAGCTCGGCGACGGCGGGGTTCTCGTGCGAGCGGCGCAACGCCTTGCCCTGGTCGATGCCGTAGAGCGCCTGGGCCCGCTTGGCCAGAAGGTCGGGGTCGAGGACCAGGTGGCCGGTGACCGGATAGGGCTGGCCGCCGCCGCCGATGCAGCCTCCCGGGCAGGCCATGATCTCGATGATGTGGAACTGCTTTTCGCCGCGCGCCACCTTGTCCAGCAGGGTGCGGGCGTTGACCAGGCCGTTGGCCACGCCGACGCGGACGGTGCGCTCGCCCAGCTCGAACAGCGCCTCCTTGAGGCCGGTGACGGCGCGCACCTCGTGGAACTCGAGCTGGCCCACCGGCTTGCCGGCCAGTTTCTCGGCGGCGGTGCGCAGGGTGGCCTCCATGACGCCGCCGGTGGTGCCGAAGATGTCGCCGGCGCCGGTGGAAATGCCCAGCGGGGCGTCGAACTCGCCCTCGGGCAGCCGGTCGAACTCGATGCCGTAGCTCTTGATCATCCAGATCAGCTCGCGCGTGGTCAGCACGGCGTCGGTGTAGGGGGACCCGTCGGCCGCGCGGTGCTGCGGGCGGTCGCTCTCGTACTTCTTGGCCACGCAGGGCATGACCGCCACCATGAAGACGCGGCTGGGGTCGA
>CAYXCX010000118.1:0-6125 GCA_964463405.1 uncultured Clostridia bacterium | reverse complement strand
ACGTCGGCTTCTCCTACGACGGCAAGGAGACGGTTCTGGAGGACGTTTCCTTTGCGGTCCGGTCCGGCGAGCACGTCGCCATCGTCGGCCCCAGCGGCGTGGGAAAGACCACCCTGGTCAGCCTGCTGCTGCAGTTCTACCGGCCGCAGAAAGGCGAAGTGCTCGTCGACGGCCGACCGGCGGCCGCGTACGAGCTGCGCTCGCTGCGCCGGCGCATCGGCTACGTCCCCCAGTCGCCCACCCTGCTGAAAGGGACGATCGCCGACAACCTGCGCTACGGCGACCCCGACGCCTCAGACGCCGAAATCCAGGCGGCGGCCCGCGTCGCCGGCATCCACGACTTCATCGCCGCCCTGCCCCAGGGCTACGATTCGCTGGTCGGCGAGCGCGGCGTCAACTTTTCCGAGGGGCAGAAACAGCGGCTGGCCATCGCCCGCGCCCTGGTCAAGGACCCCGACATCGTGATCCTGGACGAGCCCACCTCGGCCCTGGACTCGCAGACCGAGGCCTCGATCTTCGCCTCGCTGCCCGAAGTCGTGCGCGGCAAGACCCTGTTCGTCGTCGCCCACCGCCTGAGCACCATCCGCCAGAGCGGGCGCATCCTGTGCTTCAACGACAAGGGGCTGGTCGGCGACGGCAGCCACGAGACGCTCAAGAAAAGCTGCCCCTATTACCAGGAGCTGCTCAGGAGCCAGGGAGAGGCAGGCCAAGAGATCCACAGCGACACGTGACGAGGAGCGCGCTGGAAGAGAAAAAAACAAGCCAAAACAGCCAGAAGACAATCGAACTCTTAGTGTTAGTGTTAGTGTTAGTGTTAGTGCCGGCAAAGGCAATTAACGAACTCTTTCGAGGTTGATTCAGCCTATTTCGTTTAATTCGCCTCCGGCTTTTCTCATCACTCATCACTCATCACTTCTCACTCATCCCAGGCACTGGCGGCCTTTCGCTTTTCCTGACTTGTAAATTGATTTTCTCTATGCTATGTATGAGCCAGAAAGCGGAGGTTTGCCATGAAAAAAATATTGCTTCTCGTTGCGCTCTCCCTGATCCTGACCGGCTGCGCCTGCTTCCCGGTCGCCGGCGGCATGCCCGAGGGCAAGCGGGTCAAGCTCAACATCCAGGACAAGACCTTCAAGGGCGAGCTGCTCTCGGTCACCCCCGAGCTGATCGTCATCCGCTACCGGGACGAGGACAAGAACAAGGACGTCATCCTGGGCTGCCCGACCAATGAGACCGAGATCGTCAAGGTGCCCCGCGGCTGCGGCCCGATCGCCGGCCTGCTGCAGAAGGACAGGAAGTACGCCTTCAAGGACAACACTCAGGCCAAGATCGGCGAGAACGTGGTGAACCTTTCCCACGACTCGCTCTACGCCTCCAAGATGCCCGACTGGGTCAAGGAGCAGATGACGCCTTACGACCAGCTGTAAGCGCGACCCGATCTTTTCCTTTCCCGGCCGAACGTGAGGCGTCTTTTCGATCTAGGCCTGAACCTTGGCCTGGTCCTGTTTTCCCTTTGGCTCCACGACAAGGCGCGGGTGTGGGCCGCCAGGCGCTGCGGCGACGCCGAGGCCGCCTCGCGGCAGCGTTCGCCCGAAAATCCGCTGGCCCGCGTCGACTGGATCGGCAGCGTCCTGCTCCCCGCCTTTCTGATCTTTCGCACCCAGCCGGTCCTGGGCTGGACCCGGCTGCTGGACCTGGACGAGGACAGGCTCGGTTCGCCCCGCCGCTGCGGCAGGCGCGTCGCCCTGGCCGGGCCGCTGGCCAACCTGCTGCTGGCCGCCCTGGGCATCGCCCTGTTTCGCGGCCTGGCCGCGGCCGGCTGGCTCACCTCCCCTTACCTGCTGAAGGCCCTGCCCTTCTTCTGCCTGGCCAACGCCAACCTGGCCGCGTTCAACCTGCTGCCCATCCCGCCGCTGGCGGCGACCATGGCCGTCGAGCCGCTGCTCGGCGGCGACGCCCTCTCCTCGTTCGAGGACATCAAGCCCTTCGGCTTTCTCCTGCTGCTGGCCGGGGTGTATTTCAACTTTTTCGATTTCCTTACCGTGCCCGTCGGCCGATGGGTATATTCATTATTGGGCTATTAACGATCTCTTAGTGTTAGTGTTAGTGTTAGTGTTGGCAACTGCAATCAACGAACTTGGTGAACCAAATGATTCATCGGGCAAGGAGTCTTTCCCCGATTATATTTGTGATTCGAGAAAGCCAATGGCGAACTCTCTCTGGTGATTGGCAATTAGTGATTTGTGATTAGAACGGCATTGACAGGCCTATCGTGACAAGTGATTGGTGAGGAGAAAAACCAAGTACGACCTGGCCAAAATGTCTTTCTTAGAAGAGGCTCTAGGTTGAAAGAGTTCGTTGCTTGCTGTTGCCAACACTAACACTAACACTAAGAGTTCGATTTCCTTCCACCCCCCTCTTTCTTCTTCCCCTTCGCCTTGGGCGTTCGCGCCAGCCCAAGCGCATCGCAATATTTCAGGGCTTTTTCTTACTTTTACCTTTTTCCTTTTGCCTTTTTCCTTTCCAACTCTTCTCTTGAATTCCCCTTCCCCCCACGCTATAATTCCCTTCCCTGAAACCCGTTCGCAGGAGCTTCCCATGCGCATCACGCTCTTTTGCACGCTGCTGCTGGCCGCCCTGGCCCTGCCCGCCGTCGAGGGCATGTTCCCGGTCGACGCCGTCACCGCCGAAGTCGCCGCCGACATGAAGGCCCTGGGCTGCCGCCTCGAACCGGGCGAAATCTGGAAGCCGGGACAGAAGTGCCTGGCCATGGCCGTGGTCAACCTGGGCGGCGGCACCGGCTCGTTCGTCTCTGCCGACGGCCTGATCCTCACCAACCACCACGTGGCCTTCGGCGCCGTGCAGAGCCTCTCCTCGCCCGAGCGCAACTACATCCGCGACGGCTTCCTGGCCTCTAGCCGCGGCCAGGAGGTCCACGCCCCGGGCTACAGCGTGCGCGTCATGACCGGCTTCGATGACGTCACCGCGCGCTTTGAGCGGGCGCTGCGCCCCGGCCTCGCCCCCGAGCGGCGGCGGCTGCTGGTGGAGCGCATCTCCAGGGAGCTGGTCGCCGCCGGCGAGAAGACCGCCGGCAATGAGTGCGCCGTTGCCCGCTTTTACGGCGGCGCGAAATTCTACCTGGTCACCTACCTGCGGATTCGCGACATGCGCGTGGTCTACGTGCCGGCGCGCTCGCTGGGCGAATACGGCGGCGAGGTCGACAACTGGATGTGGCCGCGCCACACCGGCGACTTCTCGTTCCTGCGCGCCTATGTCGGCCCCGACGGCCGCCCGGCCGACTATTCTGCCGGCAACGTCCCGTTCAAGCCGCTGCATTATTTCCCCGTCGCCAGGACGCCGCTTGGCGAAGGCGACTTCACCATGATCCTGGGCTACCCGGGCACGACCAAGCGCTGGCTCGCGGCCGCCGAGGTGGCCAGCGAGGTGGAGGCCAACTACCCGGCGCGCATCGCCCTGCTGGAGCGCTACATCGAGCTGCTGGAAAAACTTTCGGCAGCCGACGAGGCCGTGCGCATCAAGAACGCCGGCACGCTCAAGGGGCTCTACAACTCGATCAAGAACAGCCGCGGCATGCTGGCAGGGCTGCAGCGCGACGCCGTGCTGGCGGAACGCCGGGCCGAGGAAAAGGAGCTGGCCGCCTGGATCGCCGCCGACCCTTCCCGCCAGCGGCGCTACGGCCGCCTGCTGGCCGCCAGCGAGCGCCTGGCCGCGCGCGAGCGCGAGACCGCCGGCCTGGACGAGGTCCTGGCGCGCATGACCCGCGGCTGCCGCCTGCTGGAATGGGGGCTGAAGCTGGAAAAATGGGGCCGCGAGAAGTACCGGCGCGACCTCGACCGCGAGCCCGGCTTCCAGGAGCGCGACATGAAGGCCTGGCGCGAGCGGCTGCCCGTGGCCCAGCGCAACTTCGACGCGGACGTCGACCGGGCCGTCCTGGCCTTTTTCCTGGAGCGGCTGCTGGAAACCGACGCGCCGGGCCATTTTTCCCGCCTGGCCCGTGAAATCGGCCGCGCCCCCGGCGCCGGCCGTGCCGAGCAAGCCGCCAATTTCGCGGCCGCCCTTTACGAAAAAACGCGCCTGGCCGACCTCGATTTCAAGATCGCCCTCATGGCCGGCCAGGCCGGGAACGCCGGCCGCGACCCGTTCTTGCAGCTGGCCGCGACGCTGCGCCCCGGGCTCGACGCCCTGGAGCGCCGGCGCAACGCCGCCGCCGGCGCCTGGCTCGAGCTCAAGCCCCTCTACGTGGAGGCCGTGAACGCCTGGCGCCCGGGCGCCCGGCCCTATCCCGACGCCAACCGCACCCTGCGCCTGAACTACGGCCGCGTCGAGGGCTATTCGCCGCGCGACGCCGTCTGGCACTCCCCCTTCACCACCCTGGCCGGCGTGCTGGCCAAGCACAGCGGCCAGCCCCCCTTTGACCTGGGCCGGCGCTTCCTGGACGCCGCCGCCGGCGCGGGGCGCAAGCGCCACCTGGACCCGCGGCTGGGCGACGTGCCGGTGAACTTCCTGACCAGCAACGACTCGACCGGCGGCAACTCGGGCAGCCCGGTGCTCAACGCCGGCGGCGAGCTGGTCGGCGTCCTGTTTGACGGCAACTACGAGTCCCTGGTCAGCGACTTCGCGTTCCGGCCGGCCATCACCCGCTCCATTCACGTCGACGCGCGCTATGTGCGCTGGGTGGCCGGCGAGGTCGACCGCGCGGCCGCGGTGCTGCGCGAGCTGGGGCTCGAGTGATGGACAAGGTCGCCCTGCTGTTCAACCCCAGCGCCGGCAAGGGCAAGGCTGCGCAGAACCGCCGCTCGCTGCAGCGCTGCCTGCGCGAGCAGGGGGTGGCCTACGACTGGTTCGAGTCGCGCCACGAGGACGATTTGCGCGACCTGGTGGCGGTGACCGCCGAGAACTACCCGGTCCTGGTCGCCGCCGGCGGCGACACGACGCTGCTGATCGTGATCAACGAGCTCATGCGCCTGGGCGCCGACAATCCCCTGGGCATGATCGGCCTGGGCTCGTGCAACGACGTGGTGCGCGAGTTCGGCATCGGCTCGCTGGCCAAGGCCTGCCGGGCCATCCGCCTGGGCCGCACCCGTGTCATCGACCTGGGGGCCGTGCGCGAGGGGAAAAAAATCCTGCGCTACTACCCGGGCCAGGCCTCGATCGGCCTGGCGGTGCTGATCAACCAGTACGTCAGCCAGGTGGTGCAGCGCAGCCCGCGCCTGGGCAGGTACCAGACCCTGTCGGGGCTGCGCGGCGGCTGGAAGGCCTGCCGCTCCTCCGAGATGCCGATCCACCTGGAAGTGGAGCACGACGGCGGCCGCGTCAGCGGCGAGTTCATGCTGGCCGTCTTCGACAACATCCGCTACTACGCCGCCGGGCGCAAGGCGCTGCCCAAGGCGCGCCCCGACGACGGTCTGCTCGACGCCCTGCTGATCCGCAAGTGCTCCTTTCCGCGCCTGGCCGCCCTGGCGCTGCTGACGCCGCCGGCCCTGTACGCCGCGCAGAAGGAGGCGCTGGTGCTGCAGGCGCCGCGCTTCGCCGTCCGCGCCGGCAAGGCCTTCACCGTGCAGGTCGACGGCGACGTCCTCAGCCAGGATGGCCAGCCGCGCCCGTTTCGCAGCCTGGAGTTCGCGTCGGTGCCCAAAGCGCTGAAGATCGTTTCCTGACCCAGGAGCATGTGTTATAATTCAACAAAAAGAAAGGATGGGGGTGCGCCATGAAGTACAAGCTGTTCGCCGGCCAGGGGGCCGACCTGGAAAAGAAGGTCAACGAGTGGCTCACGCCCAACATCGAGGTCATGCAGGTGGCCCAGAGCACGGTCAGCGCCATGGTCGGCGAGCGCCAGGTGCCTTACACCATCCTCTCGGTGTTCTACCGCGAGCGCGGCATAGTAGAGCAGAGAAATATCGACTGAAGACACCTGTCCCGGTTCTCGGCGTACGGCTGACGGCGTAGGGCATACGGCAAAAGCAATAAAAACAATGTGGGTGAAAATCAAAGGGAAAGGCGATGGTTCGCCATTTGCCTGCTGCTATCACTATCACTAACACTAACACCGGATCTGTCCAAAATAACTTTTAAAAAGCCTTGGCTTGATCGGGCAAGTTGCCCTT
>CAYXCX010000117.1:0-6125 GCA_964463405.1 uncultured Clostridia bacterium | reverse complement strand
GGGGACCACCACCGAAAACCCGGCCTACAAGATCAACCGCGCCCTGCTGTCGCGGCTGAAGGTCGTGGAGCTGCAGCCGCTGCGCGAGGAGGACCTGCGCCGCATCCTGGAGCGGGCCCAGGCCTACCTGCGTGAGCGGGCCGGCTCCGGGCTGCGCCTGACCCCCGCGGCCGAGGCCGCGGTCGTCGCCTACGGCGGCGGCGACGGCAGGCGGATGCTCAACCTGGTGGAAATGGTCTTCCAGACCGCAGGGCCGGGCCGGGAGATCGACGAGGCGGCGCTGCTGGACGTGATCCAGAAGCAGGTCGCCGGCTACGACCGCAGCGGCGACGACCGCTACCAGCTCATCTCGGCCCTGCACAAGAGCGTGCGCAACTCCGACGTCGACGCCTCGCTGTTCTGGCTCTACCGCATGCTGCTGGGCGGCGAGGACCCGCTCTACATCCTGCGGCGGCTGGTGCGCGTGGCGGTGGAGGACGTCGGCCTGGCCGACCCCGAGGCGCTGAAGGTCTGCCTGCACGCCAAGCAGGCCTACGAGTTCCTGGGTTCGCCCGAGGGCGACCTGTTCCTGGCCGAGGCCGCGGTCTACCTGGCGCTGGCCCCCAAGAGCAACGCCCTGTACCTGGCCGACGGCCGGATGAAAAAAATTGCCGAAAAGTACAGGCTGCTCCCCATCCCGCTGGAGATCATCAACCCCGACAATGTCATCGCCGCGGCCAAGGGAGCGGGGGAGGGATACCAGTACGCCCACGACCTGCCCGAGAAAACCTCCCTGCTGCCGACCCTGCCCCAGGGGATCCGGGAGAGGAACTTCTACGAGCCGGGCAGCATGGGTTTCGAGAAGCACATCCGCGAGCGCATGGACTATTGGCGGAAAATCAAGGACGAGCTCAAGAAGAAAAGTGACAAGTGACGGGCAACGAGTGACGAGTAACCGCAATCGGCGAGATATTGTGATTTAAAATTTACCAGCGGCGGCTCAAGTCCATGAAGCTGCAGGGGATTCTTTTCTCTTGACGAGTGTTCTGGCCTGGCTGTTTCTCGTCACTTGTCACTCGTCACCCGAGCTTGCCCAGAACAGATATTGTCTAATAGATTGGTATGTGCTAAATATCTTCCATGAACGTGCAACTGCTGCCCGAGGCCCTGGCCGACGTCGCCTTCCTGCGCGGCTGCGGCTACGGCGGCGGCGGGCTGCTGCTGGGCGCCGAGATCGGCCGCTGGTCGCTGGTCGAGCGCCTGCTGCCCCTGGACTTCGCCGCCGGCGGCAACGACGGGGCGGCCTTCGCCGTTGCCGCCGAATGCTACGGTGAGCGGCTGCTGGGAGCCTTTTTCTGCCGGCGCCGCCCGCGGGCCGCCGATTGGCTGGGCGGCCAGCTGGTGCTGGCCGTCGGCGCCGGCGGCATCCGGCCCTTCACCTGCGAGTTCGCCGGCAAGGGGAAAAAGGCGCGCCTGCTGCCCCTGGCGGAGGACGCCGGCCGGAGCGAGGACGCATGGCCGGGCTGAGCGAACGGGGCAAGCGGGCCCTCCTGTCCCTGGCCCGGCAGACGATCCGCCGGCGCCTGGACGCGGCCGCCGCGGTCCCGCCCGCGGCTCCGGCCGGCGAGGCCGCCCTCGGCGAAGAGCGGGGGGTCTTCGTCACCCTGCACCGCGGCGGCGAGCTGCGCGGCTGCATCGGCTACCCCCTGCCGGTCACCTCCCTGTGGCGGGCGGTGGGGGAGATGGCGCTGGCCGCCGCCTTCGAGGACCCGCGCTTCCCCCCGCTCGGGCGCGAAGAGCTGGACGAGATCGACATCGAGATCTCGGTGCTCACCGTCCCCCGGCGGGTCGCCGGGCCCGGCGAGGTCCAGGTGGGGCGCGACGGCATCCTCGTCAGCCAGGGGACGCGGCGCGGCCTGCTGCTGCCCCAGGTCCCGCTCGAGCAGGGCTGGGATTTGGAGCGCTACCTGTCCCACGGCTGCCTCAAGGCCGGGCTGCCCGCCGACGCCTGGCGGCGCGGGGCGGCCATCGAAACCTTCCAGGCCGACGTGTTCGGCGAAAAACAGCCCCTGGAGGACGCATGAGCAGCTACCAGACAATCGAGTTGAAAAGCGCGCGCAAGGTCGAGTTCATCGACATCACCGCCCAGGTGCGGGAGATGCTTCGCGCCGGCAAGTGCCATGCCGGCATCCTGCTGGTCTACACGCCGCACACCACCGCCGCCGTCACCATCAACGAGAACGCCGACCCGGCCGTGCCCCACGACCTGGGCGAGTTCCTGCAGCGGCTGGTCCCCAAGCAGGACTATTTCCGCCACGGCGAAGGCAACTCGCCGGCCCACGTCATGTCCAGCCTGGTCGGGGCCTCGGAAACGCTGCTGGTGAGCAACGGCGAGCCGATCCTCGGCTCCTGGCAGGGCATCTTTTTCTGCGAGTTCGACGGCCCGCGCCCGCGCCGGGTCTTCCTCAAGTTCATCCCCGGCTGATCGTGCGCGCCATGGCCGGGCACGGGCATCGCCCTGACCGCCGGCGCCGCCGCTGGTTTGTCGGGCTCGTCGTTGCGCTGCTGGCGGTATCGGCCTTGCTGCACGCGGCCAGGGCTGTCCGCGGCCGGGACGCGCGCCGGGCCCGGGAGCGCTACGCGGCGCTGGTCGCCGCCCGGCCCATCGCCGCCGCCAGGGCGCGCCGCGGCCGCTATTACCAGGTGCGCTATTTCCTTGCCTATCCAACGGCGGTTTCGCTTGCCGCCGCCGACCTGGCGCGCCGGCTCCATGCCGCCGCCCCGCCGCTGCAGCTGCAGTGGCTGCAGGTCGATCCGGGGCTGCACGGGCTGGACTTCACGGCGGCCGTGCGCCCGCCCGGCGGCAACCGGCGTGCGGCGCGGCGCCGTTTCGCCGCCTTCCTGGAGCGCGTGACGAGCATCCCCGGAGTTTACGAAGCGGGGCCCGGCCCGGGCGCGGCGACCGATGGCGTGCGCGGGCGGCTGGAGCTGCCATGAAGACCTGGAAGCTGCCCGGCTTGCTGCTGGCCGGACTGGCCTCGCTGGCCCTGGCCGGCGGCGTTGCCGTGCTCGACTGGCTGCCCACGCTCAAGGAGCTGGGCCGCCTGCGCCGCGAGAGGTCCGAGTGGGGGAGGAAGGCCGGGGATTACCGGGCCGCCGCGGTCCGCTTCGCCTTTCCCGACGCCGGGGAAGAACAGATCCTGGACGGAGCCGAAGCCCTGCTGCGCCGGACCCTGCCGGCGCTGGACGACGTCGGCGCCTGGCGGGCGGCGTGCGTCCGTTCCGCGCGGCGGGGGGCGCAGATGCCGGAGATCGCCGCCGCGCTCCTGCTGCTCGGCCCCGGCGAGAAGCCCTTCGAGACCTTTGGAACCGACGCGGACCAATCCCGCTCTCTGAGCCGCTGGGTCGAAGGGCAGTCGGCGGCGATCGCCGATGGCTTTGCCCTGGCCCTCGCCCCGGCAAGATTCCCCTGGAGCGGCCTGCTGGCCGCCGGCGCCCCCTCCCCCCTGCGTCCGGCCGGGCGGCTGGCGGCGCTGGCCGCAGCGGCGCCGCTGCCGGCGCTGCTGCGGTTCATCAACCGCGTATCCTGGGACGAGACCCGGCTGGAGATCGTCCGCCTGCGCCTGGAGCCCGGCCAGCCCCTGTCCCGGGCCTGGCTCGTCTGCCGCGGCAGCGGGCTGGCGCGCGCCGGCCCCTTTGCGCTTGGGCCGGCGGCCGAGGAACTCCTGGTCGATCTTGACTCGCCGCTGCTGCTGCGGCGGGTCGAGCCGCTTCCGGACGCGGCCGCCGGGAAGTTGGAACTGCCCCCCGAGGGCAGTCCGTGGTGAACCCGTGCGCGTCGTGGCCCAGAGGGTTTCCCAGGCCAGCGTCGAAGTCGACGGCCGCGAGGTCGCAAGCATCGGCCCGGGTCTGCTGCTGCTGGTCGGCATCGAGAAGGGGGACGGCGAGAAGGAGATCGGGTTCATGGCCGAAAAAATCCTTCACCTGCGGGTCTTCGCCGACGCCGGCGGGAGAATGAACCTGGACGTCGGGGAGACCGGCGGCGAGATCCTCTCCGTTTCGCAGTTCACCCTGGCGGCGCGCAACAAGAAAGGGCGCCGCCCCGATTTCACCGGCGCCGAGGAGCCCGGGCGGGCCGAAGCGCTCTATGCCCGCTTCAATTCCCTGCTGGCCGCCGGCGCGCCGGTCGCCACCGGGGTGTTTGGGGCCATGATGGAGGTCCGCTCGGTCAACAGCGGGCCGGTGACCATCATCCTCGAGAAGACTGCTGCCGAGCTTTAAAGGAAAAAGTAAAAAGGTAAAAGGTAAAAGTAAGATGGATATCTTCCATCTAAACGGAGGAATTTTCGAGAGAAGCATATTCCGCTGCGGGATGTTTTAAAAGAGGGCTCGCATCTTCACTTTTTACTTTTGCCTTTTTACTTTTTCCTTTCGAGTTTTCCCTTCTAAAAGGCGGGCCCCCCCCATGTAGCGGGGGGGGTGTTTTTTTTTAGGTGGGGGATATGGTTATATTAAGGGGGGAGAGATGGAAAGGCTAGCTAACTTTGGCATTTTTATCGGCCTTGGCCGCGGGCTTGGCCGCGGCCGGTTTCTTGTAGTCGGTGATGTACCAGCCCGAGCCCTTGAACTGGAACGAGCTCTGGGAAATGATCTTCTTGACGCGGCCGCGGCAATGGATGCACTGGCGCAGCGGGGCTGCCGAAACGGGCTGCAAGGCATCGAAAGTCTTCCCGCATTTCGAGCACTTGTACTCATAGATCGGCATGGTCACGTCCTCCAGGCGGTTGTTTTCTCTATAGCACAAATTCCCGGCGCTTGTCAACCGCCGCCTGCAACTTCCCCGGGTCCGGCGGCGTCTGAATCCCCGGGGTGAATTGTAATTGGCCGCGTTTTGTGCTATAAATTACCATTCAACTCGATATTTGCGAGGTTTTCATGCTGAAAAAAACGCCGTGGCTGGTCCTGATGCTGCTCGGCGCCCAACTGCTCCGCGCCGAGCTCATCGAGAAAATCCAGATCGAGGGCAACCGCAAGGTTTCGCGCGAGACCATCCAGTTTTACATGAAGTCGCGCGAGGGCGGCACCTTCGACCCGGAAAGGCTCAAGGAGGATTTCCAGTCGCTCTGGGCCACCGGATTTTTCGCAGACATCCGCATCGAGGAGGAAAGCGGCGCCGCGGGCAAGATCGTGCGCCTGGCGCTGGAGGAGAACCCGCTCATCTCCACCGTGACGTACAAGCTGAGCAAGAAGGTCAAGGAGAGCGACATCAACGAGAAGCTGCAGGGCGGCAACGTGCTGCTGCAGCCCTTCTCCTATTACAGCCCGGCCAAGGTGCGCAAGGTCCGGAAGCTGATCAGCGACATGCTGCGCGAAAAAGGCTACAACCAGGCCGAGGTGGCCATTGACGAGAAGCGGGAGGAGAACGGCCAGGTGGCGCTGACCGTCCGCGCCGACGCCGGCTACAAGACGCGCATCGCCGAGGTCGTTTTCCCGGGCCTCACCCGCGGCTCGGTCGCGCCCGCCTTCCTGCGCCGCGGGCTCAAGAACAACCAGGTGCACGCCATCCTTTCGGCCGTCGGCAGCAAGGACGTCTTCAACCGCGAAAAGATCGCCGAGGACCTGGAGGAGGTGCGCCTGCGCCTGCAGCAGAAGGGCTACCTGGAGGCCAAGGTCGGCGTCCCCGAGTTCAGCCCAATGACGCGCAAGAACGTCGTCGGCCGCCGCCAGCAGATGCTGCGCCTGAGCATCCCGGTCGAGCTCGGCCCCCGCTACCGCGTCGGCCAGGTCGCCATCGAGGGCAACAAGGTCATCCGCAGCGACTTTTTGCGCCGCCTGGTCGGCTTCAAGCAAGGCCAGGTGTACAACCTCAAGAAGCGCAACAAGTTCGTCGAGAACATGCAGAAGTTCTACGGCGGCATCGGCTACTTTTATGCCCAGGTCGTGCCCAGCGAGAACCTGGACCCGGTCAAGAAGGTCGCCGACCTGACCATCCAGATCCAGGAAAACGAGATCGTCTTCCTGGGCAAGCTGGAGTTCACCGGCAACACCTTCACCAAGGACCACGTCATCCGCCGCGAATGGTTCCTGCGCGAGGGCAAGCGCCTGAACATCAACGCCCTGGAGGACTCGATCAAGCGCATGAAGCA
>CAYXCX010000116.1:0-6187 GCA_964463405.1 uncultured Clostridia bacterium | reverse complement strand
TCCGGGCAGCCGCTGGCCGTGGTCAGGACGCTGGGACGCGGACGCGTGCTCTATTTCGGCACCCTGCTCGACCCCCTGACGCCTTTCGGCATCAGCCGCTTTCCCTATTTCCCCTACTACCTGAAAAACGTTCTCCAGCTGCCTTTCCCCGTCCGCCGCGCCAACCTGGAGTTCTATTTCGATCCCGGGCTGCGCCAAAAGACCTCCTGGGAGAGGCTGGTGCGGCGCTGGCGGGCCAGCGGCGTCAAGATCATATACCTGGCCGCGTGGCATTTCTATCGCCGCTACCGTTTCGACTATGACTACTTCATCCGGCTCTGCCACGACAACGGCATCGCCGTCTATGCCTGGTTCGAGCTGCCCCAAGTCACGCCGCTGTTCTGGGACGACCACCCCCAGTGGCGCGAAAAAACGGCCGCCGGCGACGACGCCCGGGTCGGCTGGCGCCTGGCCATGAACCTCTTCAATCCCGAGGCCCGCCGGGAGGCCCGGGATTGGTTCCGGCTCATCCTCAGCAGCCATGACTGGGACGGCGTCAACCTGGCCGAGCTGAATTTCGACACCGACCGCGGCATGGAGAACCCGGGGCGCTTCGTTCCGCTCAACGAGGACGTGCGCCTGGAGTTCCGGCGGCGCACGGGCATCGAGCCGCTGGATTTCTTCGACCCGGAATCGCCGCGCCACTGGCAGCTCGATCGCCGGGGCTTTGCGAGCTTCCTGGACTTCCGCTGCGAGCTGACCCGCGACCTGCACGAGTTTTTCCTCGCCGAGACGGCCAGGATCGCCAGGTCGCGGCGCCGCGACCTGGAAGTGATCGTCACCGCCCTCGACACGCTGCTCCATCCCGGCGTCCGCGAGCAGTGCGGCATCGACAGCCGCGACATCATCGCCCTGATGGCCCGCCACCGCTTCACGCTCCAGGTCGAGGACCCCGCCTCCAGCTGGATCGACCCTCCCGACCGCTACTTGAAGTATTTCCGCGCCTACCAGCCGCTGGTCCGCGATCCGGCGCGGCTGATGTTTGACATCAACGTCGTTCCACGCGCGGGCAGCGAGGGGCGACGGCTGCCGTCGGCGCAGCCGATGGGCAGCGAGCTGGCCACGGCTTTCTACTACGCCGCGCGCGCCTCGGGCCGCGTCGGCCTCTACGCCGAGTCGACCGTCAACCCCTTCGACATGGACTTGCTGCCCTTCGTCATGGGCAGCGACGTCTCCCTGAGCCGGGAGGCGCGGGGCATCCGCGTCGATTCCCGCCAGCCCTTTACCCTGGTGCTGAACGAGGCCGGCCCGCTGCCGTTCTTGGACGGCCATGCCTGGCCGTTCTTCGAAAAGAATCTGGTGTTCCTGCCCTCCGGCAGGCGCCTGCTCACCTTCGACCGGGCGGGGTTGATCGATGAACCCGGGCTGAGCCCGCGCCTAACGTTCGCCGGCGACATCGAGGACCTGTCCATGTCGGGCAACGTCTACCGCCTGCGCTACGCTTCGCCCACGCCGGTGACCCTGACCTTCAGCCGGCCCCTGGAGCGCATCCGCCTGGACGGCCGCACGCTGGCCGTGCCCGCGGACAAAAGCAACCTGCTGCTGGCTCGCGGCCGGCACCGGCTGGAAATCTATACGCAGAATCCTTCGCGCCACGCCATCGAGGTGGTGGGATTCCTGTCCTCCAACATCTTCCTCATCCTCGGGCTCTCCTCGCTGCTGCTGCTGCTCTTGCTGTACCTGTACTCGCGGAGCCGGCGATGAAAACCCTGCTGAACATCCTGCTCAACGGCATCTTCGTCTTTGCGGTGATCTTCATCTGGCTGATGCTGATCTACCAGTTCGTCCTGTGCCTGGGCGGCTTCTTCCTGCGCCAGCGCCGGCGGCGGCGTCCCGCCGCCGCCGCCGGCGACGAGCAGCTGCCCACGGTCACGGTGCTGGTGCCGGCCCGGGACGAGGAGGCGGTCATCGCCGCCAGCCTCGGCCGCCTGCAGCAGTTGCGCTACCCGGAGGGCAAGCTGGAGATCCTGGTGATCAACGACGGCAGCCGCGACGCCACCCTGGCCGCGGCGCAGCGGCAGGCCGGCGCCGACCCGCGCTGCCGCTTCCTCGACATCCCCGCCGCCGAAGGCGGCCGCGGCAAGAGCGCCGTTCTCAACCGGGCCTTGCGCGAGGCGCGCGGCGAGGTCCTCGCCGTCTACGATGCCGACAACCTGCCGGAGCCGGGGTCGCTGCGCCTGCTGGCCGCCGCCCTCGTCGCCGACCGGCGCCTGGCCGCCGTCACCGGCAAGTTCCGCGCCTACAACTCCCGGCGCAACCTGCTGACGCGCTTCATCAACCTGGAGTCGGTCGCCTTCCAGTGGATCATCCAGGCGGGGCGCTGGTTCTTTTTGCGCATCTCCATGCTGCCCGGGACCAACTACGTCATCTGGAAGTCGGTGCTGGAGGAACTGGGCGGCTGGGACGAGCAGGCCCTGACCGAGGACAGCGAGCTGACCTTCCGGGTGTACCGCCTGGGGCGGCTGATCGGCTTCCTGCCCGACGCCGTCACCTGGGAGCAGGAGCCGGAGACGCTGGCGGTGTGGGTGCGCCAGCGCACGCGCTGGGCGCGCGGCAACAACTACCTGATCGGCGCCCACGGCTTGCGCCTGCTGCGCGGCCTGCCCAATGCGGCGACCTTCGAGCTGTTCAACCTGTTTTTCCTCTATTATTTCTTTGTTTTCGCCATCCTGTTCTCCGACCTGATCTTCCTGCTCTCGCTGGCCGGCCTGATCCGCGTCCACCTGTTCGGCCCCTATTTCGAATTGTGGCTGCTGGCCTTCCTGCTCTACATCCTCGAGGTGCTGATCGCCCTCTCCTATGAGCGCGAGGACTCGCCGCTGAATTTTCTGGCCACCGTGCTGGCGTATTTCACCTACACCAAGTTGTGGGTGTTCATCGTGCTGAAGAGCCTGTATCACGACCTGGTGCAGAAAAAGCGGCGCACCTGGGACAAGACCGAGCGCTTCGCCGGGCGCTCCCCGGGCAGAGGCGGGTAGAAGCAGGCGGCCGCCGGGCGGGCCCTGGCGCTGAAGGCCTATTCCAGGCCCGTAGCCTTCAGGACCCCGAGCAGGCGCGCGGGCTCGACGCCGGTCTTGGGGTTGCGCGGCGTCCTGCAGCCCTCGCTGGCGGCGATGGAAATGTCATAGGTGCCGATCTCGCGCGCCAGGGCCACGGTTTCGTTCTTCTCGAAGGCGATCAGCGGGCTGTAGACCGGGAACGCGGCTGCCGCGCGCGAGGCCTGGAGGTTCTTGAGCGTCTGCGAGGCCACCTGGGCCAGGTTGTCGCCGGTGATGACCCCCAGCGCCCCCTCGCGCCCCGCCACTTCCGCTGCCGCCTTGTGCATGCGGTACTTGCAGATGACGCAGACGTACGGCTCGAAGTGCGTGCCGTACAGGCCGGGCAGCTTGCCCAGGAAAATCTCCTCGCGGGGGATGACGATCAGCCGCAGCTCCTCGCCGGCGGCGAATTCCTGCAGCCGGTCGCGCAGGCGCCGCACCTTGGCGGTCTCCGCTTCCGAGACGGCGAAATGGAGCAGCAGCGGCAGCACGCCGCGCTTCATCATCAGGAAGGTGGCCACCGGCGAGTCGATCCCCCCCGACAGCAGCGAGACCAGCCGGCCCGAGCTGCCCACCGGAAAGCCGCCGAAGCCGGGGATCTTTTCGCAGAACAGGTAAATGCGGCGGCGGCCGATTTCGACGTGCAGCTCGAAGTCCGGGTCCTTGAGCCGCACCGGCGTGCCGGTGTTCTCCTCGATGAGCGCGCCCAGCGCGCGCTCGACGCCCATGGAATCCGGGGAGAAATCCTTGGCGATGCGCTGGCAGCTGACGCGGAAGTCGCGGCGGCCGCGGATGGCGGGAAAGAAGAGCGCCGCCGCCTCCTGCAGCCGACCCCAATCGCGGGCAATCTCCAGGGCCGGGCTGTAGGAATGGACGCCCAGGACGCTCTTCAGGTCGGGGGCGCCCGCGCAGCCGCGGACGTAGATGCGGCCGAGCTCGCTCTCGATGGCGGCGGAGGGGTGCGGGCGCGCGGGCAGGAACCAGGCCACGTCGTCGCGGAGCTTGCGCTCGAAGGCGCCGCGGTTGCGGCCCTTCAGGCTGATCTCGCCGTAGCGGACGATGACGGCGTTCCCGCCCGGACCGGCGGCGCTCATGGCCGGGCGGGCTGGGCCCGCAAAAAGTCGAGCAGGACGCCGCCGGTGCGCTGGCGGCGGTACTTTTCCAGGGCGCGCCGCTGCCCGGCCAGCAGCGCGTCCTTCAGCCGCGGGCGGCTCAGGATCTCGTGGCACAGGGCCGCCGTGGGCAGCGGGTCCTTCTGGCGCAGCAGCAGGCCGCCGCCGTTGAGCGTCTCGCCGACGGCGCCGGCGTCGTAGGCCAGCACGGGGATGCCCAAGTGGAAGCATTCCACCAGCGGAGCGCAGAAGCCCTCGTGCTCGCTCAGGTGCAGGTACAGGTGGGAGAGCTTGGCGTAGGAGACCATCTCGGCCAGGGGGACGTGGCCGCTGAAGTGGACGTCGCGCGCGCCCAGCTGGCCGGCCAGGCGCTGCAGCGCCGACAGGTAGCGCTCGAAGCCGCGGTGCTCGCCGACGACGAACAGCCGCGAGCGCGGCTGGAAGTGCCTCTGGAACAGGGCGAAGACGCGCAGCACGTCCTCGACCTTCTTGTTGGGGATGACGCGGCCGACGAACAGCAGGTTGGCCTTGCCGTCGGCGAACAACTCGCGGAACACCGGCAGCACCGGCAGGTCGAACTTGGAAAAATCCATCACCAGCGGCAGGACGCCGGTGCGGGCGAAGCCGGCCTCCTCCAGCTCGCGGCGGTTGTACTCCGAGTCGCCCAGGGCCAGGTCGACCTGGCCAGCCAGGCTCTTCAATTCCAGGCGGCCCTTGAAGCAGTCCTTGGCCAGGGTGCGGTGATAATCCAGGAAGAAGCGGTGCGGCGTGATGTTGTGGTAAATGATGACCTTGCGGTCGGGCAGGCGCAGGAATTTCCTGGTCACCGGCGAGCCGATGGAAAAATGGAAGAGGACCGTGTTGGCGGGCGAGGAGAAGCGGTCGTACTCCAGGTAGTTGCGCACCTGGCCGGCGTAGCGCGGGTGGAAAAGCAGGGTGTAGATCTCGGAGGCCACCGCATGACTGAACAAGAAGTCGCGGATCTCCAGCGCCTCGTTGCCGATGGCGTCGCCGTAGGAATAGCAGGTGAGGAACTGGTGGACGTTCATTCGCCGGGCAGCTTCCTCTCCATGGCCCGCTGGCGGTTTTCCAGGAATTCCATCTTGTCCTCGAGCACGCGCAGGCGCGTCTTGAGAAGCTCCGTTTCGGTCTTCAGCTTCGTGGCCTCGACGATGAGGTTGTGGGCGGTGTTGTGCAGCAGGCGGATGTATTCGCTGCTCTGCAGGATGATGGGCACCTTCCGCTGCAGGTCGTGGATGCCGGTCTTGAGCTCGATGTACATCGGGCGGTTCATGAAGCGCGTCCAGGGCGCGAGCAGGCGGCGGACCTGCTTCAGGATCCCCTTGACCAGTCCCGTTTCCTGGATGGCCTCCGCCAGCGGCGCCGCCGCAGCCACGTTCTCGGCGAAGGCGGGGTAGAGGATCGGCTCGTACACGTGCGGGATCTCCAGGAAATCGGGAAGCGGCGGCAGCTCCATCTCGACGATCTCGTCAATCGCGCGCTGCCGCAGCAGGCCGGCGTCTTTTTTTTACTGAATCTGCTTGTGGATGGCGGCCATGATCTCGTCGACGTTGATGTCGGCGGCGGCCTGGATGAAAGGTTCCATGACGGTCCTCCTGCCGAGGCAGATTATACCGCAAGCCGCCTGGCGCCACAAGCGAGCCGCCGTGGGCCGCGGCTGTGCCCTTCAGCAAAGGGAAAACCCGCGGCGACACCCGGACAGGCAGTCGGGCAAAGGGTTTTGGGCGAAAAAATCAAAAATCCCCTTGTTTTGCTTGACTTTCGCCGCAGCGCACCCTACAATCCTCGCCAGGAGGAAACGATGAACAAAACCGAACTGGTCAAGGCGATCGCCGAAAACGCCAACCTGAAAGTGTCCGAGACCGAGAAGATGGTCAATGCCTTTCTCGATTCAGTGGCCGCCTGCCTGAAGAAGAAGAACAAGGTGACCTTGGTCGGCTTCGGCACCTTCGCCGTCGCCCACCGCAAGGCGAAGAT
>CAYXCX010000115.1:3097-6191 GCA_964463405.1 uncultured Clostridia bacterium | reverse complement strand
GCGCTCCCAGCCGTTGGGCGCGGCCAGCGTCAGGCTGCCGCCGTCGATGATGTCGGCCAGCTCCTGGCGGGCCGCCTCCCAGGCGTCGGGATCGGTCGGCCAGCTGATGTCGGCGTAGACGTAGGTGGGATCGTCCTCGCTCTCCACTCCGACCTCCCAGTAGAACGCGGGCATCATCCGGGACACGATCGCGGCCGTGCGCGCCGGGTCCTTGGCCGCGGCCAGCGTGAGATAGTCGACGTCCTGGATGCCGCGCCGCCAGTGCTTGAGGCGCAGGGAGGCGATCGGGCCGGCCAGGCCGTAGCTGTCCGCCGGGTAGAGGACGTCGGTTCCCGGATAGAACAGCACGCCGTCGCCGTTGGAGTAGTTCCAGCCAGTCTCGCCCTGGACGGCGTCGGTTGAGGAAAACCTGCCGAAGGTCTGCGCCTGCTGGAACAGGTTGGCCCGCGCCCGGGGGTCGGCATAGCCGTAGGCCTGGAAGTTCACGTAATAGGTCGATTCCCAGTAGAACCAGCGCTGGATCCCCTTCTTGTACTGTCCCCAGGGGATCGACCTCAGCGCCACGCCGTCGTCCTCGGTCATGAAGCAGGCGGTGGCGGGGCGGAAGCCGTTGTAGGCGAACAGCCTCTTGTTGGCGTCGGCGAGAACTGCGTCAGCGGCCTGTTGCCAGACGGAGGTGATGCCGAGCAGGGCCGGGGAGCAGGGGATGTCCAGGGAAGGCACCCAGGCCTGGGCTTCGGGAAGGGAGATGGTGGCGAAGGAAAGCAGGCGCTTTCCCGGGCCCGGGTTGCCGTTCATCCACTGCGCCCACTGCTCCTGCTGGGCGTAGTCGTCCGATTCATCGGTCAGGTAGAGGAAGGTGTCGGTGGGAGTGGCGAACGACTGGGCGTCGAACCAGTTCACCCAGGCGTCGGTGTTGCTGCGCATCTCCGCCTCGCTGTCCGGGTCCCACATGGAGGCCCAGGAGCCGTAGGTGCCGATGGAATAGACGTTGTTGCCCACGCCAGCCCCCGGGCCGTCGTAGCCGTTGGCGGATGTGAACAGGCTGCCGTCGAGCCGGGCGGTCCAGCCGTCGTCCATGCGGGCGATGGTGCCGCCGTCGGCGCCGATCAGGGAGATCTTGTGGCGGTGGGCCAGCTGCGCGTGGCGGTCGATGATGCGCATGGACTGGGCGAACAGCGGGTCGCCCGGCTCGATCCAGCCCTGGTTCAGGTAGCGCTCGTTGACGTCGCTGCTCCCCATGACCAGCATGGTTTTGGAGCTGGGCAGGTCGGGCAGGGTGAAGTCGCGCACCAGCAGGCCGACCGGCACCTGCCAGGCCGGCGTTCCGCCGACGGAGATGGTGACCGTGCCGGCATAGGCGCCGGCGGCGGCGGTCTTGGGGATGTAGATGTCGCACCAAATGGACTGGTTGCTCCCGGCGCTGACGGCGAATGGCGAGTGCAGCTCCAGGGGGACGGCGATGTCGGGGTACTCCTTGTCGTGGCCGGGACGGTCGCTCCAGCCGGTTCCCGGGTCGGCGAAGCGGCCGTCATGGGGCCGCCGCAGCCGCAGCGGCACGTGCCGCTCGTCGTAATAGTTCTCGTATCCCAGCCGGCTGAGCCCCTTGATGCGCAGGTAGCGCACGAAAAACAGCTCGATGTTGCGCCCGGTCCAGGAGAACAGGGCGTCGCCCGCGGCCGGCAGCGAGGAGATGAGCGCCCCGCCCGGGCCGGTCAGGCGGTCGAACTCCACCCGCACGCCGGCCAGCGCGGCGCCGGGGGCCTCGATCACCAGGTTGAAGTTGACGACTTCGTTGCGGGCGCCGAACAGGGTGATGCCCGAGCCGGTCCAGACCGAGTTGACCACCGCGGCCGGGTCGGCGGCGGCGCGCAGCTCGTCGCGGCTGACCTTGTCCTCGCCGTTGTTGGCCCAGACCTGGGCCGGCAGCGGCAGCGCCGGCCACAAGGCCAGCAGCAGCAGGATGGCAGTTTTCATCTGTTTCATCTTTTTCCCCTTGGCACGCTCGATTATGGCAGAAGCGGAGAGGAGGAGCAACTTTTTAGAGCAACAGAACGATCTATTAGTGGTAGTGGTAGCAGGAAATAGAAAACTAATAATATCAGCCACACCCTGAAGGCCCCCGCGATGGGGTGTCCGTGTCAGCAAGAGCTTCGCCTAACTGAAGGTTGCCATGACAGTGGCCGTAGCCGTTAAGATGCGAACGATCGTGAGTGATGAGTAATGAGTGATGGGCTTCTCGCCATTCCCTCCTAGTTTGTGCGCCGGAAGCTGAAGACGGCGATGACCGGGTCGCCGGGATACAGGGGGTCGCTTTCGTTGGCGGCCGCCGGCAGGGTCAGGTAGAGCAGGTTGCGTTCCGGGTCATAGGCGCCGCCGCAAACGGCGTCGGCCATCTGGCCCGGGATCGTATAGCCACCGTAGCGTGGGAACGGGGCGGGGAAGATGCCGCTGGCATAGGGCCGCGCGGCGTAGGGCTGGGCGGTGGCAAGGATCTCTTCCAGGTCGTAGAAGGCGTACATATAATGGCGGTCCTGGGCGTCCCAGACCGCCACGCCGCCGTTGTTGTAGCCCATGGAGTCGTCGCGCTTGTAGACGATGGTGCCGGCGACGGGCGGCTGGAACGCCGGCTCGGGGGTGCCGTGCCAGGGGTTGGCCGGGTTGCGGTTGAAGCCGCCGGCGCCGCCCAGCAGGGCGTACGTGCGGGTGCCGGGGACGATCAGGCCCAGCCCCGACTCGGTCTTCAGCGTCCAGGTCTTGTTGTTGCCGCTGACGTTGGCCATGTCGTCGCCCCAGATCGAATGCTCCAGGGTGTAGTCGAGCCAGGCGCGGGCGGAGACCGCGGGGCCGTTGGCGGCGACCGCCGCGTCGGCCAGGTTGAAGGCGAACAGGCTGGGGCCGGCGCTGGCCCGGGAAACGATCGTGATCTGGTTGTCGTGGCCCATCAGGTGGCTGCCCTGGAGGCGCCCCCGCCACGCCGCCGGGACGGCCGCCAGCCAGCCCGAGGCGTGGGCCGCCCCCTGGACGCGGAACATGCCCGATACGGCCGACGAGGCCAGGCGGCCCGGGTCCTGGACGAAGCCGGTGGTCGCGG
>CAYXCX010000115.1:349-3087 GCA_964463405.1 uncultured Clostridia bacterium | reverse complement strand
TGGTCGCGGTTTCGCTGCCTTCGCCGTCATAATAGGTGTAGGCATTGAAATAGAGCCTTCCGCCCTCATAATGCAGCCCGCCGAAGGCGGCGAAATTGCCCCCGTCATAGCGGTTGACCGCGCCCGCGGGCCAGGTGGCGCCCTTGACCGGGATGCGGGAGTAGAGATCGGCCGGCTGCTGCAGGATCTCCGCCGTGTTCAGCGCTCCGAGCCCGTCGCGGCCGCTCACGCTGGCCAGGGCCGGGATGGCGATCTCGCCGACGGCAAAAGTGTCGGTACCCCCGGCGACCAGGAACAGCGATCCCTTGCCGTTGTCGCCCTGCGGGTTGCAGGCGATCTTTCCCTGGCCGTACTGGCCGAAGGGCGCGCGGAACGATCCCTGGTAAATGAAATCGTCCAGCGCAGCCCTGGGCAGGAGCGGGCCGTCCCCGCCCGCGGCCGTGGTGACGGTCGCGGCCGCGCTCTGGGAGCTGCTGTTGCCGGCGGCGTCAAAGGCCGAAACGGCGTAGGAATAGGTCGAGGCCGCCTGCAGGCCGGTGTCCTGGAAGCGGGCGGCGTTCACGGTCGCGGCCAGGCCGTTGTCGCGGTACACGCGGTAGCCCTCGACCCCCACGTTGTCGCTCGAGGCGCTCCAGGTCAGGGTCAGGCTGCTGGCGGCCACGTCGCTGAAGGCCAGGCCAGCCGGCGCCGACGGCGGTTCGCTGTCGCCGCCGCCGCCTTCCCCCCCGCCGCCGCTGCAGGCGGCCAGCAGCAAGACGGCCAATGCCAGCCAACCGGTCCGTCGGGCACAGAATGCGATCGGCATGTCTCCCTCCCCGGGCCCCTCGCCAGCTCCGATTCTTTATCAATCAAATAGATCGGGACAGGGAAAATCTCGGCTGGAAATATCTTTTCAGGAACGGCCTGGGCGGGCGCGGCCAACCGCGGCCGGCAGGGGAGACCGGCTGCTGCAAAAAATGCAATCCAATCAAGCCACGCTGGAGCTCGGCAGTTGTTTGCGCCGTTCCTATGGGGTATGATCCAGCAAACGCCGCTGCAGGAGGAGACATGAGCGAAGTCATCGACAATTCCAGAGATAGAAAAATGAAACTGAAGGAGCTGATCCTGAAGCTGCACGCCGGGCAGGGGGAGGCGGAGGTCAGGCAGGAGCTGCTCAAGAGCCTGGCGACCATCCCCTACGGCGAGGTGGTCGAGGTCGAGCAGGAACTGATCGGCGAGGGGCTGCCCGAGTCCGAGGTACTGAAGCTCTGCGACGCCCACTCGGCGGTGCTGCACGGCCGCGTCGACCTGAGCGGACAGAAGCCGGTGCCGGCCGGCCACCCGGTCGACGTCCTGCGCCGCGAGAACGCCGAATTGCGCAAGGTAACGGCCCGGGCGCGGGAGGTCCTGGCCGGAATCGGGAAGGGGGAAGGGGAGATCGGCGCCGCTGTCCTTGAGCTGCGCCTGCTGTTCAACCTGCTCTTCGACGCCGACAAGCATTACCAGCGCAAGGAATACCTGGTGTTCCCCTTCCTGGAAAAGCAGGGGATCACAGGGCCGCCCAAGGTGATGTGGGGCAAGCACGACGAGATCCGCGACCTGCTCAAGGGCGGCATCGAGGCGCTGCAGGCCGGCGAGATGGGGCGCGAGGAGCTGCTGGCGCTGGCCGAGATCCTGCTGCGGCCGGCGCTGCAGGGGGTCGACGACATGACGGTCAAGGAAGAGGAGATCCTTCTGCCCATGGCGCTGGACAAGCTGAGCCCGGGAGATTGGCATGAAGTGGCCGCGCAATCGGCGCAGTTCGGTTATTGCCTCTACGATCCGCCAACGGAATGGCCGCCCCGCGCGGCAGGGTCCCGAGTCGAGGAGGCCGGGACCGGAAAAGCCGACGCCCTGGCGGCGGCGTTTGCTGGAGCGCGGGGCGGGACTATCAGCCTGCCCAGCGGTTCCTTCACCGCCGAGGAGCTTCTCGCCATCCTGAACACGGTGCCGGTCGACATGACCTTTGTCGGCCGCGACGACAAGGTCAAGTATTTCACCCAGGGGGCCGAGCGCGTCTTCCAGCGCAACCGCGCCATCCTCAACCGCGACGTGCGCCACTGCCACCCGCCGGCCAGCGCCCACATCGTCGAGAGGATCATCGAGGACTTCAAAAGCGGCCGCGAGAGCCGCGCCCCCTTCTGGATCCGCCTGGGCGGCAAGTTCATCCACATCGAGTACTTCGCGCTGCGCAACGGCGACGGCGAGTACCTGGGCACGCTGGAGGTCTCGCACGACGTGGAGCGCTACCGCGAGCTCGAGGGCGAGCGGCGCATCCTGGCCTACGGGAAGTGAGCCATGGGCGACGAACTGCTGATCACTCCCAAAACCAGGGTGCTGCAGCTGATCGAGGCCTACCCGCAGCTGGAGGAGGTCCTGATCGCCGTGGTCCCGGCCTTCAGGAAACTGCAGAACCCGCTGCTGCGCCGGACCGTGGCCAAGGTGGCCACGCTGCAGCAGGCGGCCGCCGTCGGCGGGGTCAAGGCCGAGGAGCTGATCAACCGCCTGCGCCGCGAGGTGGGCCAGGACCTTTACGCCGAGGGCGCCGGCACGGCCTACCGCACCGCCCGCCCGGCCTGGTTCGATCCGGCGCGCATCGCCGGGAAATTGGACGCCCGACCCCTGCTGGCCGCCGGCGAGCAGCCGGTCAACCAGGGCAGGGCCGCCCGGGCCGCCCTCGCGCCGGGCGCCGCCTACATGCGGTGTGCCCCCTTCCTGCC
>CAYXCX010000115.1:0-339 GCA_964463405.1 uncultured Clostridia bacterium | reverse complement strand
AATGGGTCACGGGCCATGTCCTGCGCGCCCATCTGGGCCTGGATCACTGGCTGGTCAAGGAGAACGAGGAGAGTTTTGTAGTCTATTTTTATAAAAAAGAATAGTGCCGGTGCCAGAGTCCTGGCGCTTTGATGAATGGACGAAAACGGTTGACAAGAATAGAGGTTTGTATTATAATTAATAATAATAATTAATATTAAAAAAATGGAAATGCAAAGAAGGAAAAGCAAGCAGCGCGAGAGGATCTATGGGGCAATCAAGTCCAGCCGCGCCCATCCGACAGCCCAGTCAATTTACGACCAGCTAAAGAAGGAAATGCCCAGCCTGAGCCTGGGCAAC
>CAYXCX010000114.1:0-6306 GCA_964463405.1 uncultured Clostridia bacterium | reverse complement strand
AGATCGACAAACACGGCACGCCGCTGCCGCCGGGCGCGGCGGCGCAAAGGCGGCACGGCGAATTTCCCTTGAAACCCTGAACGGACATGGGTTTCGACTTATTGCCCGCCGCCGCTCCGCGCGCGCGGCCGCTCGCCCAGGGCGGTTGGCATCAAGCTTGCTGCCCAATGTTCGGTTCGTCAATTTAAAAGGAGGACAACCAAAATGAGAACTGCAAAACGGTTCACGATGCTGGCTCTCGGCATGTTCCTGGCCGCAGGCATGCTGTGCGCCCAGCAGACCACGGGCAAGATCTTCGGCTCCATCCAGCTCGAAGACGGCTCGCTCATCCCCGGCGTCACCGTCGAGGCCACCAGCCCCAGGCTGGTCGGCAAGGCCACGGCGGTCAGCGACGAGAACGGCGCCTTCAAGCTGTTCAACCTGGCCCCCGGCGCCTACCGGCTGGTGTTCAGCCTGGACGGCTTCCAGACCGTCGTGCGCGAGAACATCCAGCTGGCGGTCGAGCAGACGCTCAACCTCAAGGTGGAGATGAAGCTCGGCAACCTGAACGAGGTGGTTACCATCTCCGGCCAGGTGCCGCTGATCGACGTCAAGAGCACGGCCAAGGGCATGACCCTGACCAAGGAGATCTTCCAGACCCTGCCCAAGGGGCGCGACTTCAGCTCCCTTGTCAGCGCCGTCCCCGGCGTCTACAACGAGCCGATGACCGGCGGTCTGTCGGTCGACGGCGCCAGCGGCGCCGAGAACGTCTTCTTCGTCGACGGCATGGAGACCGGCGAGATCCGCGGCGCCCAGCAGCGCATGCAGGCCGCCTTCGACTTCGTCGACGAGGTGCAGGTCAAGGCCTCGGGCTACCAGGCCGAGTTCGGCGGCTCCATGGGCGGCGTGGTCAACGTGGTCACGCGCTCGGGCGGCAACGAGCTGCACGGCGAGGTTCTGGGCTATTACCAGGGCAGCGCCCTGCGCGGCAAGCTGCGCGACAACATCCGCCTGCTGCCCACTGACACCACGCAGTGGGAGTATTACAATTACGAGAAATTCAACACCCAGAAGGATTCCCGCCTGGAGGGCGGATTCTCCCTGGGCGGATACCTCATCAAGGACAAGCTGTGGTTCTTCGGCTCCGTGCTGCCCGTCCTGCAGAATACCAAACGCGCGATCAACTGGGACGACACTCCCGGCGCCGCCCTGGATGACTTCGAGCGCAAGGACACCTGGCTGAACGGCACGATCAAGCTCTCGGCCGAGCCGATCAAAAACCTGCGCCTGTCCGCCTCGGCTGTTTCCAACAGCAACCGCTGGCGCGGCGGCCTGCCGGGCGACCTTGGTTCCACGGCCAGAATCGACTGGGCGGAACTGGGCAACTCCGAATTCGCCTACGACCAGATGGGCGAGAACGCCCCGACCTGGTCCGTCTCCGGCACCATGGACTACACCCTGGGCAACAACCTGCAACTGTCGGCGCGCTTCGGGCGCTACAACCAGAACAACGTCCAGCTGCTGAACCCTCCGGGCATCTACTATTGGCATTTCACCTACAATCCGGGCGGCGAGGCGGCCTTAGGCTGGCCGGCGGATCTGGTCCGCCCCAACCGCTGGGAGAATTACACCTGGGGCCAGTTCTACAAGCAGAGCAAAGCCAACTACACGCGCACCAGCGCCAACGTCGACATCAACTACTTCCTCAACTTCGCCGGCGAGCATTCCCTGAAGTCCGGGTTCCAGTACATCCAGATCATGGACGACTTCAACGGCACCGCGCCCAATCCGGTGATCTATCTGCGCGTCGGCCGGCCTTTCCCTTACCAGATCGAAGGCGGCCCGGTCTATGCCGGCTTCATGGGCAAATACGGTTATTATGAGAACCGCTCCCCCTACGGCACGCTGGTCAACAAGGCCAAATCCAACCGCTATGCGTTCTACATCCAGGACTCGTGGACCATCGCCAACCGCCTGACGCTCAACCTCGGCCTGCGCGCCGAAAACGAACAGGTGCCGGCCTTCAGCGATCTCCCCGAATACAAGAACGTAAAGGTCCTGGACTTCGGCTGGGGCGACAAGCTGGCCCCGCGCCTGGGCTTTATCTATGACGTCTTCGGCGATTCCAGCCTGAAGCTGTTCGGATCATTCGGCGTCTTCCAGGACTGCATGAAGCTGGCCCTGCCTGAAGGCTCCTACGGCGGCGACCGCTGGGTCAGCACCTACTATGAACTCGACACCTACAATTGGGACCAGATCGGCGTCAACGGCAACTTCCCCGGACAAGAGCTGGGCAGCCTGGACTGGCGCATCCCCTCGATCAACGAAACCGACCCCGACATCAAGCCCATGTCCCAGCGCGAGATTTCCTTCGGCGCCGAGAAAAAGATCAGCGACAACCTCTCCATTTCCGCCCGCCTGGTCAACAAGAAGCTGCTGCAGGCCATTGACGACATCGGCATCGCCATGCCCAACGGCGAGACCTATTTCATCGCCAACCCCGGCAGCGCCTACGTGGAGAAGCAGTACCAGACCGCCAAGGACGCCGGCATCCTGCCGGCCAACCTGCCGCCGGCGCTGAAAGCCAAGCGCGACTATTATGCGGTGAACCTCTCCCTTGAAAAGCGCTTCTCCGACAACTGGCTCGGCGGCATCTCCTACACCTGGAGCCGCATGACCGGCAACTATGCCGGCTTGAACAGCTCCGACGAGGCCGAGCGCAACGACCCCAACGTCAACCGCTACTTCGACCTGTGGATGACCTCCTACGACCAGTTCATGAAGCCGATCGACGGCCCGCTGGCCACCGACCGCCCACACTACCTCAAGGGCTACCTCTCCTACTCCTTTCCCATGGGCCTGACCCTGGGCACGGTGGTCAATGCCTACTCGGGCGTGCCGTTCTCGACCGAGATCCAGGTGAATGCCCAGCAGGGCTATTATCCCTACAACCGCATGGACACCGGCGAGCGCTCGCCCTTTACCGTCAGCGCCGACGTCTATGCCGAGTACAACCTGAAGCTCGGCAGGAACAAGCTCGCCCTCTCGCTCAATATCCGCAACGTCACCGACGCCAAGACGGCGCAGCGCATCTTTGGGTCCTACAACCAGGACGACGTCTACATCTCCGACGAGGACCTCATCACCGGCAACACCGACGTCAAGTCGCTGGTCGAGATCACCGATCCGCGCTTCGGCCAGGGCTACCGCTTCCTGCCGCCGCTGGAGGCGACCCTGGGCCTCAAGTTCTCTTTCTGATTTCTGAAGGCGCGCGGCTCGCGCGCGCGCCGCTTCGTGCTTTTCCCGCCCGCCCCGGTTCGCCGGGGCGGGCTTCTCATTTTCGCCGGCAGGATGTTTGCCTCCTGGCGGCGCCCATGATATATAACGATCATGCATTTCATCATGTTGTGGGCACGGCATCATGGCTAAAAGGCGTCCGCAGCGGCTGCGGGCCATCGGCCGCGCCCTGGCTTCCCTCAAGCTCACCACCGTGCTGCTGCTGCTGCTGGCGCTGGTGGTCCTGGCCGGCACGGCCTGGCAGGCCGAGCATGGCCTGTACGCCGCCCAGCGCGACGTCTTCTCCGCCTGGCTGTTCCTGGCCTTCGGCTTCGTCCCCCTGCCCGGGCTGCTGGCCGTGGCATTGCTCCTGGGGATCAACCTGGCGGCCGCATTGGCCTTCCGCCTGCCCTGGCGCCTGCAGGGCGCCGGCCTGCTCCTCCTCCATGGGGGACTGCTGCTTCTGGTCGGCGGCGGCTTCTTCGCCGCCGCCGTGGCGCGCGAGTACTCGCTGATCCTGCGCGAGGGAGGGAGCGCCGACGCCCTGGTTTTGGCCGACGGCAGCCCGGGGCCGCGCCTGCCCTTCGCCGTCAGGCTGCTCGATTTCCAGAAGTCGTTCCATCCCGGCACGGAAATCCCCCGCCGCTTCGCCAGCCGGGTGGAGCTCCGCTCCGCCGGAGGCCGCCGCCAGGCCGTCATCGCCATGAACCGGCCGCTGCGCGCCGGCGGCTACACCTTCTACCAGTCGGCCCACGAGGAGGACGAACGGGGCGAGACCTCGATCCTGGCCGTGGTGCGCAATTCCGGGCGCTGGCTGCCCTACATCGCCAGCGCCTTGATCTTTCTGGGGCTGGCCTGGCACTGCCTGGCCCGGATCGTTGCGGCGCGGGCCCGGCCCGGCAGGGAGAAGCGGCCATGACCCGCAGCGGCGCATGGCTGCTGCTGGCCGGGCTGCTCGCCGTTCCGCTGGCCGCCGCTCCCGAGCCATTGCCGCTGCGGGAGTTCCGCCAGGTGCTGGTCCTGGAGCAGGGGCGGATCAAGCCCCTCGACACCTTCGCCCGCAACCTGCTGAAGCTCTTCTCCGGCCGCGGCTCGGCACCGGGCATGGACGCCTCGGCCTGGCTGGCCAGGCTGTTCTTCGACCCGGAGGCGGCCGCAACCGACCCGGTGTTCCGGGTGCGCCGGCCGGAGCTGCTCAAGGAGCTGGGAATCGCCGGCAGCGGACGGTATTCCTACGCGCGGCTGCGCCCCGGGCTGCGCGCCCTGCATGCGTTGGCCGGCAGCGACTCCGCCCAAGAAGCGGAGACGAACCCGGTCCGCAGCGATGCCATGCGCCTGCTCTACAGCCTCTCGCTGTTTCACGCCCTGGGAGAGTCATTCTCCTTTGCCCGCGCCGGTCCTGCAGGGCGCGCTTCTTCGCTGCCGGCCGTCATCCCCCTTTCGCCGGAACAGTGGCTGAGCCCGGGCCAGGTTCTGGCCGGCGAACCATCGCTCGCGGCGGCGGCGCGGGATGAGCTGTCGCGGCTGCTCGAGGCGGCCCGGGCGTATGGCCAAAACGATCCCGCTGCGTTCGACCGCGCCCTGGCCGGGTTCAACCGCTCCGTCCGCGGCCGCCTGGGACCGGAAACGCCGCGGCCATGGAAGATATCGCTTGAGGTGCTGTACAACCGCGCCCGCCCCTTCTTCATGGCCGGGCTGGCATACGGCCTGGCGCTGCTGCTGCTGCTCATGGCGGCATTCTGGCGCCGTTCCCTGTTGCCGCGCATGGCGGCGTGGTCGGTCGCTGCGGGGTTCATGGCCCACACGCTGGGCATCGCGGCCCGCATGCTGATCAGCGGCCGGCCGCCGGTGACCAACCTCTACGAGACGTTCGTCTTCGTCGCCTGGACCGTTGCCGCGCTGGGACTGGTCATGGCCCGGCTGCAGAAGCACGGGCCGGGCCTGGCCGCCGGCGCCCTGGCCGGGCTGCTGCTGCTCGTGCTATCCGGCCGTCATGGCCTGGAGGGCGACACCTTCGCCGTGCTGGCGGCGGTGCTCGATTCCAATCTCTGGCTGGCCGTGCATGTGGTGACCATCGCCCTGGGTTATGCCGGCTGCGTGCTCGCCGGCATCATCGGCCATGCGCTCGTCATCCAGGCCATGCGCGGGCGCGGCGATGCCGTCGCCGCCAGCGCCCGGCTGCTGTACGCCGTCATGGCCTTCGGCCTGGTCTTCACCGCCGTAGGCACCCTGATGGGCGGCATCTGGGCCGACCAGTCGTGGGGCCGCTTCTGGGGCTGGGACCCCAAGGAGAACGGCGCCCTGCTGATCATCGCCTGGCTGGCCGTTGTTTTCCATGCCCGCGCCGCCGGCTGGATCAGGGCCGTCGGCCTGGCCGCCGGCGCCGTGGGCGCCCTGGTCACGGTCGCCCTGGCCTGGTTCGGCGTCAACCTGCTGGGGCTGGGCCTGCACGCTTACGGCTTCACCAGCGGCGCCGCCTGGGCGCTGCTGGCCTTTGTCGCGGCCGAGCTGGCCTTCCTGGCCGTGGCCGTGCCCCTGGCCCGCCGCCGCGTCTAGCCCCTCAGCCCGGGGCCATCCCCTGCCGCGGCCGCGGCAGCTGCTCAGCTCTTTTCCAGCAGCCGGCCCAGGTGCCTGGCGATGCGCACCAGGATCTGCAGCACCGCCACCGCCACTTCGTACAGCAGGGTGGCCGCCAGGGCATACAGCGGCGGGTAGACGAAAAAGACCAGCGGGTAGGCCAGCAGCCCCTGGATGCCGTCGAGGGGAAAGAACTCCGGCCGCAGCGGCATGGGCAGGAAATTCAGGCCATAGAAGCGGCAAATCGGATACAGGGCCAGCAGCGACCAGAAAGCCAGAATGGCCAGGCAGATGAAGCCCTTGGCGTAATGGCAGAAATACTCGATGCCGGCGTTCTCGTTGCCGGTCACGTCAAAATCGTTCCTGGCGAACTGGGCGATCTTGCGGAAGTAGCGCAGCGGATAGAGGAAAAACGATTCGCCCAGCTTGACGATGCCCATGGCGGCCGGATTCTGGCTGGCGGCCAGGAAATTG
>CAYXCX010000113.1:1677-6320 GCA_964463405.1 uncultured Clostridia bacterium | reverse complement strand
CCGACGAAAAAAAGAGCGGCGACCGGGCCGTGCGCCTGATCATCGACGGCAAGGCCCAGATCCTGATGAAGGGGCTGATCTCGACCCCCTATTACCTGAAGCCCATCCTGAACAAGGACTACAACCTGGTCGGCAAGGACGTCGCGCTGTCGCACACCACCATCCTGGAGATGCCGACCTACGACAAGCTGCTGCTGGTCTCGGACGTGGCCATGATCCCCTACCCCGACCTGAACCAGAAAGTGCAGATGATCAATTACAACATCAAGATCGCCGCCAAGCTGGGCATCGAGAACCCGAAAGTGGCCATCCTGGCGGCCAACGAAAAGGTTTCGGACAAGATGCCCTGCACCATGGAGGCGGCGGTCCTGTCCAAGATGGCCGAGCGCAAGCAGATCAAGGGCGCCGTCATCGACGGCCCGCTGGCCCTGGACGTGGCCATCTCCAAGCACGCCCTGGAGGTCAAGGGGATGAAATCGCCGGTCGAGGGCTATGCCGACATCCTGATCATGCCCAACATCGAGGCGGGCAACATCTTCTACAAGGCGACGACCCTGCTGGCCAAGGGACAGCTGGCGGCGGTGGTCACCGGCGCCCCGTTCCCGGCCATCCTCACCTCGCGCGCCGACGACGACGACAGCAAGTACTATTCCATAGTCCTGGCGGCAGCCTTGGTCTAAGAGCGAGACGACAGAACCTCAGAAGCACACTGGGGTTTCAAGGTTCCATGTTCCATGTTCCACGTTCCACGTTGGAACTGATGCTTGAGTGCATGCCGAGCTCTAAGCAGTATCTGATTGCTAAAACCCCCAAAATAACTCGGAGAACGACAGCGTTCATGCAGACGAGATTGAAATCAGAATTTCAAAACATCGACATTTCAGCGATAATCCAATAATGCTCGCAAAACA
This sequence comes from uncultured Clostridia bacterium, assembly GCA_964463405.1. Lineage (GTDB taxonomy): Bacteria > Acidobacteriota > Aminicenantia > UBA2199 > UBA2199 > UBA2199. The sequence goes on along the minus strand of CAYXCX010000113.1, from coordinate 5,409 downwards.
TGGATCAGCCCGTTTATCCACCTGCCTCCGAAGAATATGAAGAATCATCGCAATTTAATAATATCGTGATGTTGTCATGAAAATTGAAGCCTGATCGATTGCGATCTACCGTGTTAGTAATCCTAGAAATTTGATTGGTAAGTACACTAGGCTGCGCTACCATAAAGGATTGCCAGCAACTCGTCGCTGAAAAGTTGCAAACATCAATCATTTTTATCACATGTCACTTTCCTCGATAAGTGCTTCAATGCAGCGACGCTGAGTCATCGTCCGACAATTTTTAGCGATCAGTCCCTGCTTATAGATCGGAAAGGACTGAAGCATCAGTCCCAACGTGGAACGTGGAACATGGAACCCCACTCAGGGGCAAGCCCGTTCGGGGGCGCCGCCCTAGCCAGGGCCGGCGGCGTGGAACCTTGAAGGACCGATGTGCTTGTAGGTGCTGAATAGCATTCTTTTCTTTAGAGCAGATCATTGAATTTTCTAGAGCAGTTGAGATATAATAGTGCCAAGACCTAGGAGGAAAAACCATGAAAAAAGTGATCCTATTTTCGCTGTTCATTCTGATCTTCGCGATAAGCTCCTTCGCCGGCGTGGAATGGAAGGCCCGCTCCGTCACCCAGGCGGAAGCCAAGGGCGAGAGCAACACCATCGTCATGCAGGTGTACGCCCAGGGCGGCAACGTCAAGCAGGTCTTCGAGAGCGTGGCCTACGAGAACGAGATGTTCCGCAAAGGCGCCTACTGGCTGTTCAAGGCCGCCGACGAGGCGCTCTACCTGGTCAACCCCGAGGACAAGACCTATTCCCGCCTGCCGCTCAACGCCATGCTGCAGGTGGCCGGCGCGGTCGGCAAGCTGGTCAAGATCAAGATCAAGAATCCGGTCGTCAACGTGGAAAAGCTCGGCAGCGAGACGGTGCTGGGCTATCCCTGCCTGCACAGCAAGATGCTCATGGAATACGACATGGAAGTGAAGATCGCCATCATCAAGAGCAAGAGCCACGAGAAGGTGGAGAAGGAGACCTGGTCGACCCCCAAGTTCCGCGGCATGGAGGAGATGGCCGAGGCCTTCCGCCTGCGCGACTTCAAGACCGGCATGGAGGACCTCGACGCCCTGATCGAGCAGCAGATGAAGGCCGAGGCCGGGCTGGGCTTCCCGCTCAAGATGGTCACCGTCAACACCTCGGTCGACAAGAAGGGCCGGGCCAAGGAGAAGAGCCGCACGGTCATGGAGGTGCTGTCGCTGGGCAGCAGGATCCTGCCGGCTTCGTTCTTCGACATCCCGGCGGGTTACACCGAGAAGAGCATAATGCCGGGAGTCGCAGAAGAATAGAGCTCGAAGCGGCACAATAACTTTTCAGCACCTGACCGTACGCCTGACCTTCAAGGTTCCACCTCAATAAAGAGTCAGAAACTCCTTTTAGGTCGGCAAGCATCCTAAGCATCAGTCCCAACGTGGAACGTGGAACATGGAACGTGGAACCTTGAAGGACCGGCGTACCTTTAAGTTGCTGACTAGTCTTTCTTTTATTTCCTATGAGATCACAACCGTCTTGATGTTCACGAACTCCTTGATGCCATAGCCTGAAAGCTCGCGGCCGTAGCCCGACATCTTGACGCCGCCGAACGGCAGCCGCGGGTCGGACTTGACCATGCCGTTGACGAAGACCGAGCCGGCCTCGATGCGCTCGGCCATCCTCGCGGCCCGGGCCGTGTCGGCGCTCCAGATGGACGCCCCTAGGCCGAAGGGGGTGTCGTTGGCCACGCGCAGCGCCTCTTGGGCGCCGGCGACCGGGATCAGGGCGGCGACCGGGCCGAAGAGCTCCTCGTCGTAGGCCGGCATCCCCGGCTTGACATCTTCCAGCACCGTGGGCTGGAAGAAGAAGCCCCTGCCGGCCAGGCGCGCGCCGCCGGTCAGCGCCCTGGCGCCGCGGCGCAGCGATTCGCCGACCTGGCGCTCGAGCTCCGCCCGCAGGTCGGCGCGGGCCAGGGGGCCCAGGTCGTTGGCCTCGTCGAGCGGGTCGCCGACCTTCAGTCCGGCCACCGCGGCCACGAAGGCATCGCGGAAGCGGGCGTAGACCGGCTTGGCGACGATGAAGCGCTTGGCGGCGATGCAGCTCTGGCCATTGTTGATCATGCGCGAGCTGACGGCGGCGGCCACGCACTTGGAAAGATCGGCGTCGGCCAGCACCACGAAGGGGTCGCTCCCCCCCAGCTCCAGGATCGTCTTCTTCAGGCAGCGGCCGGCCGCGGCGGCCACGGCGCGCCCGGCGGCGTCGCTGCCGGTCAGGGTCACCGCCCGCACCAGCGGGTGGGCCACCAGCCCCTGCACCCGGGCCGAGCCCAGGCGCAGGGCCGTGAAGGCCCCCGGCGGCAGGCCGGAGCGGCGGAACACCTCCTCGATGGCGCAGGCGCAGCCGGTGACGTTGGCGGCGTGCTTGAGCAGGCAGGCGTTGCCGGCCAGCAGCGCCGGCGCCGCGAAGCGGAATACCTGCCAGAAGGGGAAGTTCCAGGGCATGACGGCCAGCACCACCCCCAGCGGGTCGAAGCGGACGCAGCTGGAGGCGGCGTCGGCGGCGACGGCCTCGGGGGCCAGCAGCCCCGGCCCGCGCTCGGCGTAGTACTCGCAGACCAGGGCGCACTTCTCGACCTCGGCGCCGGCCTGGAGGACGGGCTTGCCCATCTCCTCGCTCATCAGCCGCGCCAGGGGCGTCTTTTCGGCGCGCAGCACGGCGGCGGCCCTGCGCAGCGGCGCGGCGCGCCGGGCGCTGCCCAGGCGGGCCCAGGAGGCGCTTGCCTCGTGCGCCTTGCGCACGGCAGCCTCCACCGCGGCGGCAGAGTGTTCCTCGTAGCTGGCGATCAGCTCGCCGGTAGCCGGGTTGATGGATTTCAATGCCATGAGCCCTCCCTAGTGTGGATGATATATTGTAAAACTAAAAATACAAGCACCAAGTACCAACCGAAACGAAAATCAGTGATAAAGGGGTAGAGAGGTAAAGGGGTAAAGCAAGAATAAATGCATTCCTGACGCAGCGATTTTTTTAGAATCACGAATTGGGAAAGCTCTCATTAGATCGACCATGGCTGTTCCAATCACGAATCACTATTAACTAATCACTAGAACGTGCTCGCTCTCGACTTTTTCTTATCACTTATCACTTATCACTTATCACTTATCACTAGTGCTCGCTCTTGGCTTTTTCTCATCACTTATCACTTATCACTCATCACTAGTGCTCGCTTTTGGCTTTTTCTCATCACTTATCACTTATCACTTATCACTTATCACTTATCACTAGTGCTCGCGCCATTCGCCCTATGCCGTACGCCGAGCCGCGCCTTTGACACATCGGCCGTCCTTTGATATAAGGAATCTCTGCAAGCGAGCGCCCTGATCATGGGCAAAACCGGAGGTTCTATGGGCGGCTTCTTCGGCGTGGCGGCCAAGGGCGACTGCCTGGCCGACGTCTTTTACGGCACCGATTACCATTCCCACCTGGGCACCAAGCGCGGCGGCCTGGCCGTGACCGGGGACAACGGCTTCGTCCGTATCGGTTCCACAGTCAACAGAGGCGATCCCCTGGTTCTCGCGGTGCAGTCCCGTGATCCCTCCCAGGCCACCATGGGCCGCCGGCTTCATCAGGACCGGTCACTGACCTGGGATCACGACGAGCCGGGTATCGTCCGTAAGGTCGCGAAGACCAAGGACGGCTACCGGATCTTCGTGGAGGCAA
>CAYXCX010000113.1:0-1667 GCA_964463405.1 uncultured Clostridia bacterium | reverse complement strand
TCCAAGTTCGCCCCCGTCCTGGGCCGTTTGGGAGGCCGCAGCGGCATCGGCGTCATCAGCGACACCGACGACCAGCCGCTGCTCATCCGCTCCCACCTGGGCGACTACGCCCTGGCCACCGTGGGCGTGGTGGCCAACGCCGAGGCCCTGGCCCGCGAGGCCTTCGGCCAGCGGCGCCTGCACCTGTCGGAGATGGGCGGCGGCGGCATCAACCCCACCGAGGTCGTGGCCTCGCTCATCGACATGGAGGACAGTTTCGAGGCCGGCATCGGCCGCGCCCTGGAGCAGATCGAGGGCTCCTGCTCGCTGCTGGTGCTGACCCGCGACGGCATCTACGCCGCCCGCGACCGCCGCGGCCGCACGCCGCTGGTGATCGGCCGCAAGGAAGGGGCCACGGCGGCCAGCTTCGAGTCGTGCGCCTTTGCCAACCTCGACTTCCGCGTCGAGGGCGAGCTGGGACCGGGCGAGATCGCCTTCCTCGGCGCCGAGGGCTGGGAGAGCCGGCGCGCCCCCGGGCCGCAGCTGCGGATCTGCTCCTTCCTGTGGGTATATTACGGCTATCCCGCCTCCACCTACGAGGGGATCAACGTCGAACAGGTGCGCAACCGCTGCGGCGCCGCCCTGGCCCGGCGCTTCCCGGCGGCGGTCGACTTCGTGGCCGGCATCCCCGACTCGGGGATCGGCCACGGCCTGGGCTACGCCGCGGCCGCCGGCCTCCCCTTCCGCCGCCCCTTCGTCAAGTACTCCCCCACCTGGGCGCGCAGCTTCATGCCCCAGCACCAGGAGGTGCGCGACCTGGTGGCGCGCATGAAGCTGATCCCGGTCGGCGAGCTGATCGCCGGCAGGCGCATCCTGTTCTGCGAGGACTCGATCGTGCGCGGCACCCAGCTGGGCGACACCATCCGCCGCCTCTTTGCCCGCGGCGCCGCCGAGATCCACATGCGCCCGGCCTGCCCGCCCCTGCTGTTCGGCTGCAAGTTCCTCAATTTTTCCCGCTCGCGCTCGGAGATGGACCTGGCCACGCGCCGGGCCATCCGCGACCTGGGCGGCGGCGACCCGGCCGCCTACGCCCGCCCGGACAACCCGGGCTATGAACGGATGGAGGAGTGGATCCGGCGCAGCCTGGGCCTCACCTCCCTCAAGTACCAGGTCATGGACGACCTGGTGGCGGCCATCGGCCTGCCCAAGGAGAAGCTGTGCACCTATTGCTGGGACGGCCAGGAATAGGACGAACTCTAGTAATGAGTAAGGAGTGATGAGTGATGAGAAAATGCAATGGACGAATCCTTAAGAAGGATCCGGGCATAAAGGAAAGCGACCCTGTCTTTGCTTTCTATTCTTCACTTATCACTTATCACTTATCACTTATCACTTTTATCTGGAGGTAATACCATGAAACGCATACTGACCGTCATCGTCATGATGATCGTCCTCGCCATCCCGCTTGCCTGCGAAGAGGGCATGTACCCCTTGAGCGAGATCCACAAGCTCGACCTCAAGGCCCGCGGCTTTGAGCTCGCGCCGGCCGAGCTGTACAACCCCAGCGGCGTCAGCCTGGTCGACGGCATCATCAACCTGGGCGGCTGCACGGCCAGCTTCATCTCGCCCGACGGCCTGATCCTGACCAACTACCACTGCGCCTTCGGCGCCATCCAGTCGCTGACCAC
>CAYXCX010000112.1:0-6398 GCA_964463405.1 uncultured Clostridia bacterium | reverse complement strand
CCATGCTGCTGCCGGCCGTCCTGTTCCTGGCTCCGGTCTACATGCATTCGCTGGGCCATTCTGCCTCGCCGCGCTATCCCGGCGTCACTTTCCCCAGCCGCCTCTTCCCCGCGGAAAAGACCCAGTGCCTCACCCTGCCGAGCAACACCAACCCCTGGGCGTTCAACAAGAAGATCGGCGGCCAGTACGCGCTGTTCATGCTGAACGACAACTTCCATCCCGTCGAGGGGAACTTTTTCTGGACCCGGGGCAACCGCGAGCTGGAGTTCTTCCTCCTGGCGCCTTTCCGCGTCGGCATTCTCGAGCTGCAGCTGCGCAACATCGCCAAGCCCAACCACGTCTCCCTGGCCGTCGAGCACAAGCGCAAGACGGTGTTCCTCGAGCCCGAGGGCGTGCGCCTGGTCCGCTTCGTCAACATCCCCGGGCTGCGGCTGGGCAACCGCTTTGTCTACCAGGTCAAGGTCCGCAGCCGCCAGTCGCTGTGCCCCTACTTCGACACCCCCGGCTCCCGCGACCTGCGGCCGCTGGGAGTGCAGGTGCGCATCCGCGTCTACCCCTGAGCTCCCGCGATTGACAGGGGGCGCCGCTTTTCCTAAGATATCCCCGCCATGAGAATCCGCGCCGACCTGCACATCCACTCCGCCCTCTCCCCCTGCGCCGCGCTGGAGATGTCGCCGGCGGCCATCGTCGCCCGGGCGCGCGCGGTTGGCTTGGACCTGATCGCGGTCACCGACCACAACAGCGTCGAGAACGGCTTCAGCGCGCAGGCGCTGGGAGAAAAGGCGGGCCTGGCCGTGCTGCTGGGCATGGAGGCGCAGACGCGCGAGGAGGTTCACGTCCTGTGCCTCTTCGACGACCGCCGCCAGGCCGAGCGCTTCCACGAACGCGTCTACGCCCTGCTCCCCGACACGGCCAACAACCCCGATTTCTTCGGCGACCAGGTGGTGGTCGACGAGGAGGACAACATCGTGCGCCACGAGCAGAAGCTCCTGCTCAACGCCCTGGACATCTCGGTTGCGGAGCTGTTGGAGCTGGTGCGCAGCCACGGCGGCCTGGCCGTCCCCGCCCACGTCGAATCGCCGTCCAACGGCCTGCTGGTCAACCTGGGCCTGGTGCCGGCCGAGCTGCGCGGCGCGCCGCTGGAAATCGCCCGCGAAACGCCGCTGGCGCTGGCGCTGCGCCGCCATCCCGAGCTGGCCGGCCACCCGCTGCTGCGCAACTCCGACGCCCATTTCCTGAGCGACATCGGCCGGGCGCGAACGATCTTCGACGCTCCCGCGCCGCGCCCGGCCGACCTGCTGGCCGCGGCCCGCTCCGGCGCCTTCGTCACCCAGCCGGAGGAAGCCCGTGGTTGAGGACCTCTGCTTCCACCTGGTCGACCTGGTGCAGAACTCGGCCGCCGCCGGCGCCAAGGTCGTGTGCGTCGACGTGACCTCGCGCAGCGACCGCGACGAACTGACGCTCGAAGTCCGAGACGACGGGCGCGGCATGGACCGCCCCACCCTGCGCCGGGTCCAGGACCCCTTCTTCACCAGCAAGGGCTTCAAGAAAGTCGGCCTGGGCATCCCCCTGCTCAAGGCCACCAGCGAGTCGTGCCGGGGCGACTTCCGCATCACCAGCCGCCCCGGGCGCGGCACCCGCGTGCGGGCGCGGCTGCGGCCGAGCCACCTCGACTGCCCGCCCCTGGGGAACCTGTCCGGGACGGTGCTGACCCTGGTCAGCACCCTGGAGACGATCGACCTGCGCTTCCGTTTCGCCGGCGAGCGCGGCTCCTTCTCCCTCTCCTCGGAAGCGGCGCGCGAGCTGGCCGGCGGCCTGCCGCTGTCCCACCCCGAGGTCTACCGCTTCCTGAAGGAATTCCTGCGCCAGGGGCTGGAGGGGCTGCTGGGGCCGGCATCCTGAGCCCCGGCGACGGCGGCGGGGCAAATTGCCGCCTGCCCCGCTTTCGTGCTACAATGGCCGCCATGGGCATGGAAAAGGACATCATCATCGACATCCTGAAGAACCTCGGCCTCTTCGCCGAGCTGAACTACGGCGCGCTCAAGGAACTGGCGTTCCTGTTCCGCGAGCGGGTCTGCCAGACGGGCGAGACGATTTTCGAGGAAAACGACGCCGGCAGCTCCCTGCTGGTGATCCTTTCCGGCGAGGTGCGCATCACCCAGCGCGCCGACGTCAGCGGCGAGGAGACGCTGACGGTGCTGAAAAAAGGGGATTTCTTCGGCGAAATGGCCCTGCTGGAGGAACTGCCGCGCAGCGCCACCGCCATTGCCCATCTGGACACCTTTCTGATGGAAATCAGCCGCGAGCGCTTCCTGCGCTTCGTGGAGAAGGACCCGGCCAGCGGCGTCAAGATTCTGATTCCCCTGGCCCGCAGCCTGTCGGCGCGGCTGCGCGAGGCCGACAACAAGATCAAGGCCTTCGTCAACCTCAGCCAGTGGATCTGAGCCGGGGCTAGAGCAGCCCGCGCTCCAGGATGCGCGCGCCCAGCACGCGGGCGATGACCGCGTGCGCCTCGGCGTTCGGGTGATGGTCTTCCAGGCTGGCCCACCAGGAGGACGCCGCGCGCCCCTGAAAATGGGGCAGCATCTCGATCAGGTCGACGCCGTGCTCGGCGCAGGAGGCCTGCAGCAGGGCCAGGGCGCTGCGGTAGAAAGGCCGCTCCCGTTCGCCCTCGGCGAACATGGGCATGAACAGCACGATGCCCCGGCGGGGGGCCATCAGGCGCAGCAGCTCGTCCAGCGCCGCCTTCATGCCCGGATATTCCGCGTTGCGCCGCGGGTCGAAAAGCCCGTCCAGGTAGTCGCTGTGGATGCGGTCCATGTCCGACAGCAGCTGGAACAGGGTCCAGTCCAGGAAATAGGCGAGCCGCGAGAATCGTTCCAGGCCGCGGAAAACGAGGGTGCGGTTCTTTTCCCGCTTGTAGGCCGCGGTGAACTGCTGGCGGATGGCGCGGTGGGTGAAGTCGTTGAGCACGAAGCCCAGGACCACCAGGTCGGGCTCGCCGGGCAAAATCTCGCTGCGCAGCGTCTCCAGCTCGTCGCGCGTGTCGGCTCCCGGCCGGCCGTAGACCAGGATCTCGATCTCGCGGCCCGGGCGTTCGCGGCGCAGGATCGCGCCGGTGCGCACGGGGAAGATGTCGGGGAACTCGACCCCCTGGCCGTAGACGTAGGAGTCGCCCAGGAAGGCGATGCGGGCCCGCTCGCCCTTGGGGCGCGCCGCCGCGCCGCCGCCGCGGGTGCGCTCGGCCGGGCGCAGGTCGCGCACGGCCTTGACCGCGCCCGGATCGGGCATGAACAGGCGCACCAGCCCCTCGGCCAGCAGCAAGCCGACGACGACGCCGGCCAGCACGGCCAGCAGGCGGGGCAGCAGGCGCTTCATGGCCGGATCAAAACAGGGTGTAGATGAAGGGGGCGACGGCCGTCCCCTGGGTGAGGACGATCAGCAGGGCGATCAGCAGCAGGATGAGGATGATCGGCAGCATCCACAGCTTTTTGCGCTTCCACATGAACTCAAAGATTTCCTTGACGATCGAGCCTTTCATCGGGTCTCCCTAGAATTGCTTGCTGGCGTCTTCCGAGACCTGCCAGGCTTCGTAGTAGGTCGCCGCCGCGCGGTCGAAGCGGCGGGGCATGAACACCTTGCCGCCCAGGCGCATCAGCAGCGACAGGGGGGTCAGCAGGACGAAGAACACGGCGGCGGTGATCAGGGCGAAGATCAGGCTGCCGACGCGGGCCGTAACGGCCAGCACGGCCTCGAACACGGGCAGCAGCGGCCTGGCCAGGACGACGGGCAGCAGCGTGCCGGCGGCCAGGGCCAGCCACAGCGGCCAGCGGGCGCCGTCCAGGAAATGGCCCAGGCGCTGCGCGGCATAGACCGCCAGCCAGTACAGGATCACGAAAAAGACGGCGGAGTTGACGATCTTTTTTTTCATGGCTCAATCCATGGGGAACTGCTTCAGCCATTCCTCGTCGACGTCGATGCGCTCCGAGTCCTGCTTGCGGATCAGGAAGTTCTCCAGCAGCAGGCAGTCCATGTTGGTGTGGCGGAAGCACTGGTAGGCGTCGCGCGGGGTGTTGACGATCGGCTCGCCGCGGACGTTGAAGGAGGTGTTGATCACCACCGGGCAGCCGGTGCGCTCGCGGAACGCGGCGATGACGTCGTAGAAGAAGGGGTTGTTCTCGCGGTCGACGGTGTGGATGCGCGCCGAATAGTCGACGTGGGTGATGGCCGGCACGTCGGAGCGGACCACCGCCAGCTTGTCCAGGCCGGTCCGCGCCTGGTCCTCGGCGCTGAGCGGGCGGCGCCGCTCGGGGCGCACGTCGTAGACCAGCAGCATGTAGCGCGAGGGGTAGTCGCAGTCGAAGATTTCGCCCGCGCGGTCCTCCAGCACGGCCGGCGCGAAGGGGCGGAACGACTCGCGGAACTTGATCTTCAGGTTCATGAGCTTCTGCATCTCGCGCGAGCGGGCGTCGCCGATGATGCTGCGGTGGCCCAGGGCGCGCGGGCCGTACTCCATGCGCCCGTGCAGCACGCCGATGACCTTCTGGGCGTCGATGAGCTCGGCGACGCGGGCCGCCACCTGGCCGGGCTCCAGTTCCTCGTACGCGATCCCCTCTTGCTGCAGGAAGGCGCGGATCTCGTCTGCGCCGTAGGCCGGCCCCAGGAAGGATCCCTTCTGCCCGTCGTTGCGGCCGTCGACGTGCCGCGGCCGGTCGAGGTTCTGGTGCCAGAACTGCAGGGCCGCACCCAGTGCGCCGCCGGCGTCTCCCGCCGCTGGCTGGATCCACAGGTCGCGGAAAATCCTTTCCTTGAGGATCTTGCCGTTGGCCACGCAGTTGAGCGCGGTGCCGCCGGCCAGCACCAGCTGCTCGCCGCCGATCTCCTGCTTGACGTGGCGGACGATCTTGAGCATCACGTCCTCCAGCACGACCTGCACCGAGCGCGCCAGGTCCATGTCCAGCTGGCGCAAAGGGCTCTCGGGCTTGCGCGGCCGGGCGCCGAAGAGGCGGTCGAACCTGCCGTTGGTCATGGTCAGGCCGACGTGGTAGTTGAAGTAGTCGAGGTTGAGGCGGAACGAGCCGTCCGCCTTGACGTCGATCAGGTTGTCGTAGATGGCCTGCACGTGCCTGGGCTCGCCGTAGGGGGCCAGCCCCATCAGCTTGTACTCGCCGGAATTGACCTTGAAGCCGGTGAAGTAGGTGAAGGCCGAGTAGAGCAGCCCCAGCGAGTGGGGAAAATGGATGCTCTCCTTGATCTCGATGAGGTTGCCGTCGCCGCGGCCGATGCTCAGGGTGTCCCACTCGCCGACGCCGTCGACGGTGAGGATGGCCGCCTGCTGGAAGGGGGAGGGATAGAAGGCCGAGGCGGCGTGCGCCTCGTGATGCTTGACGAAATGGATCTCCTTGCCGGGAAAGTACGAGGCCAGCAGGCTCTTCATGAAGAGCTTTTCCTTGAACCAGACCGGCATGGCCTGGACGAAGCTCTTGACGCCGGCCGGGGCAAACTGCATGTACGTCGAGAGCAGGCGCTCGAATTTCAGGAAAGGCTTCTCATAGAAGACGACCCGGTCGATGTCCTTGGGCTCGAGCCGGCAGTACTCGTAGAGGTTGGCCAGGGCCTTTTCCGGAAAGCGCGGATCGTGCTTCTTGCGGCTGAAGCGCTCCTCCTGGGCGGCGTAGGCGATCTCGCCGTCGCGCACCAGGGCCACGGCGCTGTCGTGATAGAAAGCGGAGATTCCCAGGATGTTCATGGGCATATTTTACCGTGAGTTCCCCTTCCTGTCAACGGACGGCAAACGCGTTTTTCGCCTCTGCCACGCGTTTTTTCCGCTTGGCAGTTTTCCTTTCGCCGGCGCCTGTGCTACAATGCCCCTGGCCGTCCTGGCCAAAGACATGGCCGAGAAAACCGCGCAAATCCCGCTGCTTCGGGCGCTCAGCGGCCTGGGCGCCTTGCTGCTGCTGCTCACCCTGCGGCTGGGCGGGTGCGGGCCGCTGCTCTTGGCGGCTGCCGCGGCGCTGCTGGCCGCCGGCGAGCTGGCTTTCGGCTTCCTGCGCCGCTCTCCCCTGCCGCCCTACCTGTTCATGCTCCTCTCCCCGCTGCTGCTCCGCCATTACTCCTCGCTGGCCGACTTCCGCCTGCGCGCGGCCGGGTTCGTCATGCTCGCCTATATCCTCGCCATCGCCCGCCACTGGCCCGGGTTCCGGCTGCCGCGCCCGCGGCTGCGGGCGGCGCCCGGGCAGGCCTGGCTGGCCTCGCTGCTGGTCCTGGCCGCCGCCGCCTGCCTGCTCCAGGCCCGCAGCATCCAGCTTTCGGGGGACGAGCCGCACTACGTGATGATGGCCCAGAGCCTGGTCGAGGACGGCGACCTGGACCTGGCGAACAACCATCGCGACAAGACG
>CAYXCX010000111.1:0-6460 GCA_964463405.1 uncultured Clostridia bacterium | reverse complement strand
GATCCTCATCTCGCCGGGCATCCCCAACCTGCGCGTCAACGTCACCGCCGAGGAGACCATGCGCTACTCGCCGCGGCGCATCGACGTCATCAACCTCAAGACCGGCATCTTCGAGACCAAGGAGATCCCGGCCCTGCTGCGCGAGTGCGGCCGCGACTACCCGATCCTGGAAAAAATCGTCTCGGCCTATGAGGACGACCACATCTTCCCGCCCTCGGCCTTCAACCTCGACTTCGAAAAGGAAAACCTGTTCGTCACCTTCGAGGGGCTGATCTCGCGCACGCCGTTCATCCGCCAGCTGCAGACGATCCTCAAGACCCTGAAGGAGAAGATGAACACGCCGGTGGACATCGAGTTCGCCCACGACGGCAGCAACCTGTACCTGCTGCAGTGCCGGCCGCAGGCCTCCACCGCCGACAACGTCTCCTGCGCCATTCCCAAGGACATCGCCGAGGAGCGCGTCGTCTTCACCGCCAACCGCTACATTTCCAACGGCCGGCTGCCCGACATCACCCACATCGTCTACGTCGACCCGGAGCAGTACAGCCAGCTGGAGCGCAGCGAGGACATGCTCGAGGTCGGGCGGGTGGTGGGCAAGCTGAACAGCATCCTGCCCAAGCGCCAGTTCGTGCTGATGGGGCCGGGCCGCTGGGGCAGCCGCGGCGACATCAAGCTCGGCGTGCCGGTCACCTACTCCGACTTCAACAACACGGCAGCGCTCATCGAGATCGCCCGCAAGAAGGGCAATTACGTTCCCGAGCTCTCGTTCGGCACTCATTTTTTCCAGGACCTGGTCGAGTCGTCCATCCGCTACCTGCCCCTGTATCCCGATGATCCCGGCGTGCAATTCAACGAAGCGTTCCTGCTGGGGGCGCGCAACGTCCTGGCGGAGATCCTCCCCGAGTCGGCCGACCTGGCCGTCACGGTGCGCGTCATCGACGTGCCGGACGTCACCGGCGGCAAGGTGCTGCGGGTGGCGATGAACGCCGACCTGGGCGAGGCGCTGGGTTACATCGCCACCCCCGAATCGGCGGCGGCCCCCAGCATCGGGGACAAGGGCCTTCCCGCCGATACGCCGGGCGAGGACCACTGGCACTGGCGCCTGCGCATGGCCGAGCGCCTCGCCGGCCAGCTTGACGGCGGGCGCTTCGGCGTCAAGGCCCTCTACGTTTTCGGTTCGACCAAGAACGCCACCGCCGGACCGGGCAGCGACATCGACCTGCTGATCCACTTCCAGGGCAGCGAGGAGCAGCGCCGCGAGCTCACCCTGTGGCTGGAGGGCTGGAGCCTGTGCCTGGCCGAAATCAACTATTCGCGCACCGGCACCCGCTCCCGCGGCCTGATCGACTACCACCTGGTCACCGACGACGACATCGCCAACAAGACGAGCTACGCGGTGAAGATCGGCGCCGTCACCGACGCGGCGCGGCCGCTGGCGCTGAAAATCGGCTAGCGCCCGGCCGGCTCCGGCCAGAGGCGGGCGACCAGGTCGCGCGTTTTGAGGCAGCCGGCCAGATCATCGCCAAGCCCCTCGTACTCGACCGTGACCGGGCCGGCGAACCCCGCCCGGCGCAAGAGGGGCAGGAAGCGGGGATAATCGATACGCCGCTCGCTGCCGTCGGCGCCAAAGCCGTAGCTCTTGGCATGGACGATGACCGCTGAAGGCGCCAGCAGCCGCACCCCGTCTTCGACGTCGGCGCCGCGCGGGAAGTTGCCCAGGTCGGGACAGGAGCCGACCCAGGGGGAGGCGACGGCCGCGATCAGGCTGGCCAGGCGGGCGGCGTCGCCGCTGATGCCCCAGTGGTTCTCGATCCCCAGGCGCAAGCCGGACGCGCCGGCAAAGGCGCCCAGCTCGCCCAGGGCGGCGGCGGCACGCCGCAATTTGCCTTCCAGGCCGCGGACGCCGGCCGGCAGGCGCGTGCGCGCAAAGTGGCCCAGGCGCATCAGCCCCGCGGCGGCCCAGGGCCCCGGGCCGCGCACGGCGGGCGCGGCGTCCAGCGGGGCGGGCGCCTGCCGCCGGCGGCGGAAAAACCTCTGCACCGAGAACGACTGGCCGCCGACGCAGATGCGCAGCCGCTCGGCGCCGAGCCGCGCCGCAGCCGTGACCATGGCCCGGGCATGGGCGATCTCGGCTGCGCGTTCTGGCCCGCTCGCGGTCAGGTCGGCGTTGATATCGAACAGCAGGCCGCAACGCGCCCTGGAGCAGGCGGCGGCAAAGAGGCGCAGTTCGGCCTCGCCGCGGCCGGCGAACTGGCGGTCGGACACTTCCAAGCCGGCGAATCCCTGGCCGGCGACGAAGCCGGGCAGGGCCAGCAGCGGCAGACCGAGCCGGGCCCGGGTCCGGCACAGGCTGTGGGCCAGGACGAAGACCCTTGCCCCCTGGCTCACAGCAGCCTCCGCCGCGCCTCCTGGGGCCGCTGCGGATCGAAGCTGACCACCGCCAGCTCGGGGCCGTCGTGGGCGGCGGAAAAGCAATGGCAGCGGCCAATGGCATCGCGCCAGGATCCGGAGAGGCGCGCCGACTCGTGGACGTGGCCGTGCAGGGTGATCCAGGGCTGCCGCGCCTCGATGAAGCGGCGGACGGCTATGCTGCCCGCGTGGAGGGCTTGGGGCACGCCCTCCACCCGGCGCCCGTCCAGGGCCGCCCGGTCCAAAGCGGTGCGATAGGGGGGCGAATGGAAGAGGAAGATCGCCCGCTCCAGGTCGTCGGCGCCGGCGATCGCCTCCAGCTCCTCGGCCAGGGTGGGCAGCCCCATTCCCGCGGCGGCGGCCGCCGTCGTGAAGCGGCCATCCTCGGGAGCGACGCAGCCCGGGTCGACGAAGCGCGAGACGTCGTAGCGCTCCCAGTCCTTCAACGCAAAGGGGGTGGGCGGCACGAAGGAACAGCCGTAGACGAAGTACGGGCCGCACTCCGCCCTGCGGCCGTGCACGTACTCCCAGAGTCCCGCGCCCGCGCCGCCGGCGAACGCCGCCTCCTGGCTGCGGGCGTCGTCGTTGCCCAGGATCACGAACCAGCGCGGGTAGCCGGCGCCGGCTTCGCGCCGCAGCGTTTCCAGCTGCGCCAGGAGAAAACCCTCCAGGAAATCGGCCTGGCCCATGCGGTTTTTTGCGAACGCGAGCGCGCCTGAGGGAAGGAGGTCGCCGCCCAGAAAGACCGCCGCCGGCCTCTCGTCGCGCACCAGGGAGAACAGCTTGCGGTAGCGCTCCTCGCTGCCGTGCAGGTCGCTGGCGAACAGGAAGGTCCCGAGGCAGCGGGAGGCGCTCTTGGCCTCCGGCTCAGCCATCCTTCCCCCCGGCCGCCGTTCCCGGCTTGAGGATGACGCCCCGGCTCGCGCGGCCGTCGATGATCACGGTCACGGGCTCGTCGAGGCGCACATGCCGCAGGTGCTCGCTCTCGAAGGCAACGGGCAGGGATTCCAGCCAGGGCCAGTCGATGAAGCCGCGCTCGCGGTCCAGCGGAACCGTGAAGTAGCCGATGCGCAGCGAGGTCATGTTCTGGAAGAAATGCGACCCCTGCGAGGGATCGACGTTCATGTTGGCCAGGGCGGCTTCCACCACGACCTTGACGCCGCTGATCTGGCTCCACTTGACCGGGATGCCCAGCCAGGGATCGGCGCTGCCCCAGCGGCCGGGCCCGATGAGGACGTAGGGGGCGCCCGCGTCGCGCAACATGGCGTTGAGCCGGTCGACCTCGCCGGCGATCTGCGGGCTGCGGGCGGCGTCAAAGGAACCCGGCTTGACGAACACGAGGTCGCGGACGCCGCGGCTGACGCCGTTGCCCAGAACCCGGTCGCTGGCGCAGAAGGCCGAGCCTGCGAGGCCGTCGTCCAGCTTGACCTCCACCAGCTCGTCCTGCACGACCAGGGGCCGGACCTGCAGCAGGCTGAAGCGGGCCGGGTACACCTCCGGGCCGTCGAAGACCACGGCGAACTCGGCCTCCACCGCGCAGTTCATCGCCTCGCGGCTCAGCTGCAGCAGGTCGCCGATGATGGCGGCCAGGGGAAAAGCGCCGTTCTTGAGCACGTGGGCGAAGTTGACGATGCGCGGCCCGGGGAAGGAGACGCCGTCATAGACCGCGTCGTTCTCCCGCGAATAGGTCGAGGCCAGGTACTCCAGGGTTCCGTCCTGCTCGGCCTTTTCCAAACCGCAGCGGACAAGGTATTGGTCTTCCTCGAGGAACGCGACCGAGGCGGCGCGGCGCATGGCCACGGCGTAAAACTCGCGCTGCGAGAACTGGAACATCTCCTTGATCGAGGTGAACTGCGGCAGGATGCCGGGAAAGGCCGGGGTGAAACGCAGGTACACGCCGCCGTCGACCACGGTCTTGCCCAGCCCCAGGGCGACGTTGACCACTCCGTCCTCGGGCCGGGCCTGGCCGACCGGGTAGTAATTGTAGGAGCGGGCCACTCCCGAGAAGTGCGGATAAAAGCGCTCGAGATGGGGCCGCCCGACCACCGGCTGGATGATGACGGCCATCTTTTCATCCTCGACGCGGTTCGGCGTGCTGGCGATGTAGGCCTTGGCCTGGCGGAAGAAGGTCGAGGCATAGACGAACTTGACGGCGTTGACCAGGTTGAGGAAGCGGATGTCCTCGCTGGCCTGGTCGTTGGCCAGCATCTTGGTGGCGTAGATGCCGGCAAACGGCTGGTACAGCGAATCCTCCAGCAGGCTCGAGGAACGGACGGCAAGCGGCACCGTGACCTGGCGGACGAAGTCGCGCAGGTCGCCCACATGGCGGCCGGGCAGGCTGGCCTTGATGAACAGGCTGGCCAGGTGATGGTCGGAATGGTCCAGGACCGCCTGCGGCAGCAGGTCGTTCTCGCGCATGAAGTCGTCGAACACGTCGGTGCCCAGCACCAGGGTGCGGGGAATGGCCACCGTCACTCCGGGGTACCTGCCGGGATCGAAATGGCGGGCGAGGACGCGGTCCATGAATGCCAGGCCCCGGGCCTTGCCGCCGATGGAGCCGCCGCCGATGATGCTGAACTGGGCGTGTTCCTCGTGGAACGAGCGCGAGTAGGGGACGATGGCGCCGCGGCGGCCGGCGGCGCGCGCGGCGGCGATGAGCCGGCGCAGCTGCGGACCCGGGTCGGGCGCGCCGTCGCCGGCGAACGCCTGCTGCAGCTCATCGGCCAGGGCGAACTCGGTGCGGGCGCGCAGCCAGCGATCGAGGGTGCCGTCGGCGATGGCCCGGTTCAGCGCCAGCGCCGGCAGCTCGGCGCTGGCCGAGTACAGCTGGTCCAGGTTGGCGATCCGGCTCTGCCCCTCCGCTCCGCCGCCGGCCAGCAGCAATTCGCCGAAACCGAAATGCCCGCTGAGGAAGCGCTCCAGGTCGCGCTTCAGCGTCGGCGAGTTCTTGGAAAGGAAGGGAATGCCGGCGGCGCGGGCCATGCCGTCGGCGCCGGGGTCGCTCGACTGCAGCAGGATCGGCAGACCCGGCTTCTCGGCGAGCGCCGCCCTGGCGAATTCGATCCCGGCATGCGGCTCGGCTTCGGCCCCGGCGCCGCGGCGCCGGGGGAAGCTGGCGTCGGTGATGATGCCCAGCAGGTTGTCGCGGAAAGCGGCGAACACCGCCTGCGCCTCCTGCAGGCACGTGGCCAAGTGCACGCGCGGCCGGCCGCTCTGGCGCAGCAGCCGCTGGGAATGGGTGAGGTCCTCCTGCAGCAGCGAGTGGGTCAGGCGGCGCAGCAGGGAAAAAATGAGGGGCAGGTAGGAGGAGTAGAAGCCGACCGAATCCTCGATCAGCAGGATGTTCTGCACGCCGGCCCGGCGCGTGTCGCCGGCGGCGTTGCGCAGATCCTCGACGTACTGGATCATGCCCAGCAGCACCTGGCCATCCCCCTGCCAGACGAAGATCCGCTCCAGGGCGCTGCCGTCGTCGAGCTCCAGCAGCCGCCCCAGCTCCGGCGTGTTGTAGGCCAGCCCGACAACGGGCAGGTCCGGAGAGATCTCCCTCACCCGGCGGGCGAACGAAAAGGGATCCATGTCGCCCAGGCGCGTCACCGCCACCACCAGGTCGAACGGCTCGCAGCGGATGCGCTGCAGCGCATTCTCGCCGCCGCTGACGCGGACGAACTGCGGCACGTAGCCCAGGTTCCACTGCTGGTAGGTCTGCAGCAGCAGGTCGCGAAGCCGCCCGTCCTCCTCCAGCATGAAATAATCGTACAGGCTGGCCACCAGCAGGAACTTCTTCACCCGGTAGGGGGCCAGGCCGGCCACGCGCTCCAGGGCGGGATCGCCGGTCAACCCGTTGTCGCCGGCCGGCAGTTCAGGCGTCGGCATACTTGTTCCGGATGGCGCGGATCACGTCGTGGATGGAAAGGAAGACGTCGACCAGTTCGGGATCGAACTGCCGCCCTCTTTGCCCGCGGATGTAGTCCAGGGCCCGCGCCTCGTCCCAGCTCTCCTTGTAGGCGCGCGCCGAGGTCAGGGCGTCGTACACGTCGACGATGGCCACGAT
>CAYXCX010000110.1:0-6492 GCA_964463405.1 uncultured Clostridia bacterium | reverse complement strand
AATCGTCGGTCCAGGCGTTCTGCGGGCCGCCATGGACCAGGAAGACCAGCGGGTACTTGCGCCCGGCCTCGAAGAACGGCGGCTTCAGCAGCAGGCCCTCGACGGGCTCGCCGCCGGCGCCCGCAAAGCGGAAGGTCTCGGCGGGGTTCATGGCCACGTTGCGCAGGCGCTCGGCGTTGAAGCGGGTCAGCTGCGACACCCGGCGGCTGCGCAGGTCGACCTGGAACAGCTCGTGGGGCATGGCCACGCTCTGGGCCAGGAAGATCAGGGCGCGGCCGTCGGCAGCCGGGCACAGGGAGGAAGCGTTGACCGCCGGGACGATTTTCTCGATGCGGCCGCCGGCGATGGCCAGCCGGAAGATCGGCTCGTGGATGCCCTCGGAGGCGGTGAAGTAGATCGCGCGCTCGTCGGCGGCGAAGGCGAACTCGCCGACGGTGTTGGCGAAGCCGGAGGTCAGGTTGCGGCGCCGGCCGGTTTTCACATCATAGAGGATGATGTCCTTCTTGTCGGCCTCGAAGCCCGCCCGGCGCATGGAAAGGTAGGCGAGGTAGCGGCTGCGCGGGGAAAAGGCCGGATGGGCGTCGGCGCCCGGGTTGTCGGCGCTGACGTTCCGTTCGCGGCCCCCGCGCAGGTCGCGCAGAAAGACGTCGTTGTTGGTGGAGACGGCCACCACCGGGTCGGGGTTCCTGACGTAGGCGAACCAGGCGTTGTCGCCGGAGAAAGTGAAATCCTGGCGCCCGCCCAGGTCGAGGGGCGGCGTGTCGAACTCGCCGGGGGTAAGGTCGGCGAACTCGCCGCTGCCGGGGCGGTGCAGGAAGACATGGCTGCGCTTGCCGTCGCGCCAGGAGTCCCAGACGCGGAACAGCAGGCCGGTCAGCAGCTTGCCCGTGGCCTTCGTCGCCGCGGCTTCCCTCTCCAGGGCCAGCGCCTCGGCGAAGGTCGCGGCGCGGGGGTCGACGTCGCGGGCGAAGGCGATGCGCTGTTCGTCGCCCGCCCAGACGAAGCCGCCCACGCCTCCGGGCACCTGGGTCAAGCGGACGGCGGCGGACGGCGCGGCGAGGTCCTGGGCGTACACCTGGGGGTCGCCGTCACGGCTGGAAACGAAGGTCAAGCGCCCGGAGCGCAGGAAACGCGGGCTGGAGTTGCGGCCTTGGCCCTCGGTCAGTCTTTTGCAGGCGCCGCTGCTGCGGTCGAGGGCGTACAGCTCGGAGTGAAAGGAATTGCCATCCAGGTCGGGTGTGCGCACCGCCAGGACCACCCAGCGGCCGTCAGGGGACAGGGCCGGAGACTGGAGGCGTCCGACCGAGAACAGGTCTTCAAAGGTCAGGGGCCGTTTCTGCGCCCAGAGGGCGGCCGAGAGGATCAGGCACAGGGAAAGGGCGGCGATTCGTTTCATGGAACTCTCCTTGGCGGCGGCGCCGCGCGCGCCGCGGCGACGGAAAAAAAGCGCGGGAGCCGTCGGCGGCTCCCGCGCCGGCAAGTTCGCGCGGATGTAAGGCGGCGGGAAGCTACTGAGCTGCGCCGGCCTCTTCCACGGGCTGGATCTTGAGGATGATGTAGCGGTTGGAGTGGACCTTGTTGGTCACGGGGTTGATCAGCTCGTACTTGCGGAGGGTGAAGATGTATTCCTTGGAGCCGTCGGCGCCGTCGATCATGACGCGGGACTGGGTGGTGACGGTCTTGCCGTTCAGCAGCTCCTGGTTCTGGTCGATGTTGGTGGACAGGGTGATCATCTTCTTCTCATTCTCCACCTGGGTCTTCATCTGCGTGTAATTGGCCTGGTCGCGCTTGTAGTTGGCGGTCTCGACCTCGACCTCGGCCTCCATGGCGGCCATTTCCTTCTGCACCTCGGCCTTGGCCCGGCCTCCCCGCGCCTCGCTCAGCTTGGTCTTGAGCAGGTCCAGGGCGTCGCGCTTGTCGCGCACCATCAGGACCTGGTCGTCCTTCTTTTTGCGGGCGGCGTTGAGGTCCTCGATCATCTTGGGCAGGCCGAAGTCCTCGCTGGAAGGCGCCTCGCTGGACAGGAGCTTCCACGACTTGAATTCCACGGCGAAGGGCTCGGCGGCCATGGCCGCCATGGTGTCCCGGTCCTTGGCCTTCATGGCCTGGAAGTATTTGGAAATCGTGATTTCCTCCGGCTTCTGGCAGGACGTCGTGATGACGATCAGAAACAGCAACGCGGCGAGAACCAATGCTTTTTTCATGATACTCCTCCTAAAAATATTTGCTGAATGGCCGCAGGCGGCGGCGAATCGCTTCGCGCGCATGTGGGATACGTGCCCGGCAGCGTGTGGTTCATCGCCGGGGATTATAAGGAATCGCAAAAGGAAAATCAAGTCAAGCCGCGATTTAAAAAAAGGCGGATCAGTCGTCGAGGATGAAATCGTAGGGGTTCAACGGCTTTTCGTAATACCGCACCTCGTAGTGCAGGTGCGGCCCGTTGCTGCGGCCGCTGGTGCCGACAAAGCCGATGGCGTCGAAGCGCCTGACGCGCTGGCCTTCCCTGACGTTGTAGTCGGACAGGTGGCCGTAGCGGGTGGTGTAGCCAAAGCCATGGTCGAGGATGATCAGCCTGCCGTAATACTCGCGCGTTTCGGCCACCAGCACGACGCCGTCGGCCGGGGCGATGACCTTGTTGCCCGGCTGGGTGGCGATGTCGATGGCGCCGTGAAACTCGTTGCGCCCGGTGAAGGGGTGGATGCGGTTGCCGAAAGCCCCTGATATCAAGCCGCGGGTGGGCCAGATGGCCGGAGTGGCGGCCAGCCGCAGCTTTTGCTGGTTGACGAAGGTTTCGACCGTCTTGAGCGATTCCTCGATCCTGAGGGCCCGGTCGCGGACGTCGGCCGCCGGCGGCGGCGCCTCCCGCAGCGCCGGTGCGCCCGGCAGGACGGCCGCCGGGGCGGCGAAGCCGTCGCCGGCGGCGGGGCCGCCGCTGCCGACCTCGCGCAGGGCCAGCGGCGAGGTCAGCCCGGTGGCAACCATGATCCGCTCCTTGTAGACCTCCATTTTTTTCAGGCGGTCGTTCAGCACGCCGATGGTGGAGGACATCTCGCCGATCTGCCTGCGTTTTTCCTTGGCGTCAAGCTCCAGGCGCTTCATCTTCTGCTCGTCCAGGGTCATGCCCAGGTAGGAGAACAGGATGAAGCCGAAAAAGACCATCAGCGCGGAAAACCCCAGCAGGGCGTTGCGCACGAGCGTGGAGGAGACGGTGAATTCCCGGTTTGTCGCCGTGGCGTCGGACACGATGATGACCGAGTACTTGCGGACTTTCTTGTCGTGCTTCAGCGCCATGGTATCGTCCAGACCGGCCCATTGTAGACCGGGGAGCGCGGCTTGTCAACCCTGAACGCCATTCACCCAGCGATCCGGCTCACGCTGGCGGCGATGCGCTCCAGGGGCGTTCCCGGGGGGAAGACTTCGCGGATGCCGATTTGCTTCAGCTCGGGCCAATCGGCGGCGGGGATGATGCCGCCCAGGAACATCGGCGGCGGCGGGACGTTCTTTTCGCGGTAGACGGACATGATCTTGCGGCAGAGCTGGATGTGGGCCCCGGAGAGGATGCTCAGGCCGATCACGGAAACGTCCTCCTGGATGGCGGTGTTGACGATGGTCTCGGGAGACTGGCGCAGCCCGGTGTAGATGACTTCCATGCCGGCGTCGCGAAGGTACTTGGCCACGATCTTGGCGCCGCGGTCGTGCCCGTCCAGCCCTGGCTTGGCGATCAAAACCTTTGTCCTGCTCATGGTGGGCCCATTTTCGCCCAAAAAAATCAAATTGTCAATGATGGCGCTTGACATTATCAATGAAAAAATGATATTGAGTAGCCACGAAGGGACCATTCCAGGAGGGCCAGCATGAGCAAGAAAGTGATTGTTCTGGCTGACAACAGCTATACAATCCGCCGCATCGTCGAACTGTCGTTCTCGGAGATCGACGCCATCGAGGTGCGCAGCTTCGAGAACGGCGCCGGCATCAAGGAAAAGCTGCAGCAGCTCAACCCGGCGGTCGTGATCGTCGACGTCAAGCTGCCCGAGACCAATGGCTACGAAGTCTGCCGCTTCGTCAACGAGACGCCGGCCCTGCGCTCGTGCCGGGTCTTCCTCATGAAGGGGAGTTTCGAGCCCGTCGACAGCGAGATGATCAAGAACCTGCGCTACGAGGACATCGTCACCAAGCCCTTCGATTCCAACGCCCTGGTCGCCGCCGTCATGAAGATCGTCAACCGCGAGGAGGCGGCCGACATCGCCGGCGAGGGCCCGACCACGTTTCCCGAGGATTTTCCCGAGATCGAGACGGAGATGGCGGAAAGCGAGGACATCAGCTTTTCCGACGTGCGCAGCGAGATGGATGCCCCGCCCGTCTTCGAGCGCCCGGCGGCCGCGCCGGTCCTGGAGCGCGACGAGATCCTGCCTTCCGAGGAGATCACCCAGACCCAGCCCGCCAAGGACAACCTGATGCCCCAGGAGACCGAGGAGCCGCTCAAGAATCCGTTCGACGAGGAGCCGCCGTTCGATGAGATCCGTTCCGGGCCCCCGGCCAGCGAACCCGCCTCCACGCTCGAGTACGAGCTGGAACCGCCGGTTCCGACCGCCGCCGCTCCGGCGGCTTCCGCTGGCCCCGACGCCGCGGACGAATTCCACGACCGGTTCCTGGAAATCGCCGCTGACGACACCTCCGACGATCTGCTCAAGTCGTCGTTGGCGATGCCGGAAGCCGCCGAAAAGCTTTCCCTGGAATTCGAGCAGCCCGACCTGGCGGGGCCGGCGGCGACCGTATTTCCCGAGCCGGGCGACCGCGCCGTCGGCGATCTGTTCGCCGCGCCGCGCGCGGAGATGGAGATCGACCTGGACCTGCCTCCGGCCCGGGCCGAAGGCAGGGAGCACCCGCGCCCGGAAATCCTTTCGCCGCAGGACGAGCTGGACAGGTTGAGCGGCTTGGCCAAGGGCGAGGTGCGCGGCGAATCCCAGCCCAAGCCGGCCGCGCCCGCGGCCAGGCCAGAGCCCAAGCCGGCCGCGCCCGCGTCCAGGCCCGAGCCCAAGCCCCAGCCGGCTGCGCCCGCGGCCGGGCCCGAGCCGGCGCCCGAGCGCTTTGAAATGACCGAAAAGCTGGAAAACCGGCTGAATCAGTCTATTCGGGAGCTGCTCTGGGAGATCGTGCCGCCGCTGGCCGAGAAGATCATCAAGGAAGAAATCGAAAAAATAAAATCCGAACTGGACGACAGCGGCCTGTAATCGTCGTCCCGGAGCCCCGACGTGCTGGAAGCGAACATGGAAAAAGCGTATGACCATCTGCGTACCGAAAGCGACTGGTACCGCCGCTGGGAGGAACGGGGGCTGTTCACCCCGGCCGCCGAGCCGACGGGCATTCCCTTCTCGATCATCCTGCCGCCGCCCAACGTCACCGGCTCGCTGCACATCGGCCACGCCCTGACGCTTTCGCTCCCCGACATCCTCGTGCGCCGCAAAAAAATGCAGGGATTCCACGTGTTGTGGCTGCCCGGCGTCGACCACGCCGGCATCGCCACGCAGATGATGGTGGAAAAGAACCTCAAGAAGGAGACGGGGCAGGCCAAGGAAGACCTGGGCCGCGAGAAGTTCCTGGAGCGGGTCTGGAGCTGGAAGGACGTGTCCGAGAAGCAGATCGTCGGCCAGATCAAGAAGTTGGGCCTGGCCCTGGACTGGAGCCGGATGAAGTTCACCCTGAGCCCGGAGATGCAGCGGGCGGTGCGCCGGGTCTTCGTCGCCCTCTACCGCGAGGGCAAGATCTACCAAGGCACCTACATGGTGAACCGCTGCCCCAGCTGCAAGACGGTCCTCTCCGATCAGGAGGTCGAGCACAAGGAGGTGCACGGCCGGCTGACCCCCATCCGCTACCCGCTGCGGCGGGACCCCGCGCGCGGGGTGGTGGTGGCCACCACCCGCCCCGAGACGCTGCTCGGCGACGTGGCCGTGGCCGTCCATCCCAAGGATCCCCGCTACCGCAAGCTGATCGGCGAGGAGCTGCTCCTGCCCCTGGCCGGCCGCGCCATTCCCGTCGTCGGCGACGAGGACGTCGACCGCAGCTTCGGCACCGGCGCCGTGAAGGTCACGCCGGCCCACGACCCCGTCGACTTCAAGATCGCCGTGAAGCACGGCCTGGAGAAGATCGCGGTCATCGACGAGCAGGCGCGCATGACCGGCCCGATCCCGGAAAAGTACCTCGGCCTCGACCGCTTCGCCTGCCGGCAGGCGGTGCTGCAGGACCTGCGGGCGCTGGGGCTGGTCGAGAAGGAGGAGGAGTACGTCCACAACGTCGGCCACTGCCAGCGCTGCGAAACCGTGGTCGAGCCCAATGTCTCGCGCCAATGGTTCCTGCGCACGGGCGAGCTGGCCGCGCCGGCCGTCGCCGCCGTCCGCGACGGCGAGATCGCCTTCATCCCCGAGAAGTGGCAGAAGGTGTACTTCAACTGGATGGAGAACATCCAGGACTGGTGCATCTCGCGCCAGCTGTGGT
>CAYXCX010000109.1:3587-6516 GCA_964463405.1 uncultured Clostridia bacterium | reverse complement strand
CAGGCATCCATTTCGTCCAGCTTTTCCTGGACGGCGGCCTGGCGGGCGATCAGCTTCTCCATGCCGGCCTCGTCCAGCGCCGGGTCGGCGAAGCCCTCGTTGACCTTGTCGAACTCGGCCAGCTTGTCGAGCACCGGCTGCACCGCCTCGGAAATGACCCCCTTGACGGTCTTGGCCGCGTCGAGCTGCGGCTCCTGCTCCAGGTAGCCGAGCGAGTAGTCGCGGGCCGGGATCACCTCGCCCTGGAAGTCGGCGTCGACGCCGGCGATGATCTTCAGCAGGCTCGACTTGCCCGAGCCGTTCAGGCCGATGACGCCGATCTTGGCCCCGTAATAGAAGGAGAGGGAGATGTCCTTGAGCACCTGGCGGTGGGGCGGGTGCACGCGGCTGACGCCGATCATGGAGAAAATAATCTGCTTGCCTTCGGGCTGGGGCATGGTCACTCCTTGGCCGCGGTCTTCATGGCGGCGGGCGTCAGCGGCGGCGGCGTGGACGGGGGCCGCCCGGGCGCGGGCGCCCGCTGTGGGGCCGGCCCCCGCGCGGCCTGTCCCCGCCGGGGCGGCCGTCGCGCTCGCGGCGGGAGTCGCGGAACAACAGGCCGCGGCTCTTGTCGGGCAGGAACAGCTCGTCCTCGGGGAACGTGGCCGGAATCTTGTACTGGATCAGCTCCTGGATGGGGTCCAGGTTCAGCACGAACCGTTCGCAGGCCAGGGTGACGGCCTTGCCGCTCTTGCCGGCACGGGCGGTGCGGCCGATGCGGTGCACGTAGCTTTCCGACTCGTTGGGCACGTCGAAGTTGACCACCATGTCCAGGTCGTCGATGTGCAGGCCGCGGGCGGCCACGTCGGTGGCCACCACGATCTTCTGCTTGCCGGCCTTGAAGTCGTCGATGATCTGCAGGCGCTTGCTCTGGGCCAGGTCGCCGGTGAGGAACTCGTTGGCGTAGCCGTTGGCTTCCAGGCGCCGGCTCAGGCGCTCGGCGTCGTGCTTCATGTTGGTGAAGATGAGGACGCTGCGCGGCCGGTCGCGGCGCAGGATGCCCAGCAGCAGGCTGACCTTCTCCTGGCTGCCCACGTGGTAGAGCTCCTGGTTGACGGCGTCGACGGTGATCTTCTCGGGGCGGATGGCGATGCGCTCGGGCTGGTTCATGTGCTCGCGGGCGATCTGCAGCGCCGGGCCCGACAGGGTGGCGCTGAAGAGCATGGTCTGGCGGTACTGGACCGGCGGCACCCGGCGCAGGATGCGGCGGATGTCGGGCAGGAAGCCCATGTCGAAAAGGCGGTCGGCCTCGTCGATGACCAGGAAGCCGATGTTCTTCATGCTCAGCGTCCCCTTCTGCTCCAGGTCGAGCAGGCGCCCCGGGGTGCCGACCAGGATGTCCACCCCGCGCTTCAGGGCCGCCTCCTGGCGGTGGTAGCCCACGCCGCCGTAAAAGCAGCCGGTGCGCAGGTCCAGGTGGCGGCCGATGAGCTTGGCCTCGTCCTCGATCTGCACGGCCAGCTCGCGGGTGGGGGCGACGATCAGCGCCTTGCGCCAGGCGGCGGCCACCGCCCGCTGGCGCTGGAAGATGGTGATCAGGAAGGCGGCGGTCTTGCCGGTGCCGGTCTGGGACTGGACGGCCACGTCGCGGCCGGCCAGGGAGACGCCCAGCGTCTGCTCCTGGACCGGGGTCAGGGCGGTGAAGCCCATGTCCTGGATGCCCCGCAGCAGCGGGGGTTCAAGATTCAGTTCCTCAAACGTCATGTTTTCTTGGCAACCTCTGGTTCAAATTTTCTTAAGCGGTCGGGGGAGTTGCTCCTGGCGGACGAAGATCGTTTTCGTTCGTGCTCGTTGTGGCAAAGCCCAAATCTCTTAATTGCGAATCATAGCGCAAGTCGGCGGCGAAGTCAAACGCCGCCGGGCGGCCTTCAGGGAAGATCAAGGGAACGCAGAGGGAAAGCAAAGGGAAGAGAGAGCGGGATGCCTCCGGTATCGCGCACGCGCCTCTCCCGGCCTGACTTCCCTTGAATTGCGGCGGCATCTGTGCTAGAAATATGGCAATGAGCAAGCCCCTGGTATCCATCGTCATCCCGGTGTTCAACGAGGCCGAGAACGTCGCCCCGCTGCACCGGGAGATCGCCGCCGCCGTCGCCGGCCGCGGCGAAGACTACGAGTTCCTCTTCGTCGACGACGGCAGCGCCGACGGCTCCCTGGCCGCCCTGAAGGAGGCCCGCCAGCGCGACGCGCGCGTGCGCATCATCCAGTTCCGCAAGAATTTCGGCCAGAGCGCCGCCATCTCGGCCGGCTTCGGCCGCTGCCGCGGCGACGTGGTTCTGGCCATGGACGCCGACCTGCAGAACGATCCCGCCGACATCCCGCGCCTGGTGGACAAGGTCGGCGAGGGCTTCGACATCGTCAACGGCTGGCGCAAGGAGCGCCATGACAAGTGGCTGACCCGCCGCCTGCCCTCCTACTTTGGCAACAAGCTCATTTCCTGGATCACGGGGGTGAAGCTCCACGACTACGGCTGCACCCTGCGCGGCTTCCGCGGCGAGGTGGTCAAGAACCTGAACCTCTACGGCGAGATGCACCGCTACATCCCGGCCATCGCCTCGCGCATGGGCATCCGCTCCACCGAGATCGTGGTCAACCACCGCGAGCGCAAGTTCGGCAAGTCCAAGTACGGCCTGGGGCGGACCTTCCGCGTCATCCTCGACGTGATCTCCCTCAAGTTCCTGCTGGCCTACTCGCACCGGCCGCTGCAGGTCTTCGGCGGCGCCGGGCTGCTCATGTTCCTGGCCGGGCTGGTCAGCGGCCTGTGGCTGACCTACACCAAGTTCTTCCTGCGCCAGGGAATCGCCGGCCGGCCGCTGCTCTTTTTCACCCTGCTGATGTTCTTCCTGGGCTTCCAGGCCATTTCCCTGGGCCTGCTGGCCGAAATGCTGTCGCG
>CAYXCX010000109.1:0-3577 GCA_964463405.1 uncultured Clostridia bacterium | reverse complement strand
GAGGGGCTGAACAAGAACGAATACGCCATCCGCCAACTGATCGGATTTGACCATGACCATCCTGATGATCGCGCCCCAGCCGTTCTTTGAACCGCGCGGCACCCCGTTCTCCGAGTATTTCCGCATCCGCGCCCTCTCCGACCTCGGCCATCGCGTCGACCTGGTCACCTATCCCTTCGGCGAGAGCCCGCAGGTCCCGGGCCTGCGCATCATCCGCTGCTGGCGGCCTCCCGGCATCCGCACGGTGAAAACCGGCCCCTCGCTGGCCAAGCTGGTCCTTGATTTTTTCCTGTTCTGGAAGGTCCTGGGCCGCCTGTTCGCCGGCAAATACGACCTGGTCCACAGCCACGAGGAGGGGAGCCTGATGGGGGCGGCGTTCCAGAAACTGACCAAGACGCCGCACCTGTACGACATGCACTCCTCTCTGGCCCAGCAGATGGAGAATTTCCAGTTCACCCGCTCGCGGCTGATCGTCCGCTTTTTTCGCGCCGTCGAGCGGCTCGCCCTGCGCAACGCCGCCTCGGTCATCGTCATCTGCCGGACCCTGTTCGACCATGCCGCCGCCGTCACCGGGCCGGCCAAGCTCACCCTGATCGAGAATTTCCTGGACGACCGCCCGGCCTGCGGCGACGCCGAGGCGGCGCAGCGGTTGCGCCAATCGTTCGCCGCCGGCAGGCGCACGGTTGTCCTCTATGCCGGGACCCTTGAAGCCTACCAGGGCATGCCGCTGCTGCTGGACAGCATGAAATTCCTCGACGACTCCTACCTGCTCGTCCTGGTCGGGGGCGATCCGGACCAGGTGGACCGCTTGCGCCGGGCGCTGCCCGGCCTGGGCCTGGAAGCGCGCGTCGTCCTGCTGGGCCGCCGGCCGGCCGCCGAGATGCCGGACTACCTGAAGGCCGCCGACGTGCTGGTCTCGCCGCGTTCGCGCGGCACCAACATCCCCCTGAAAATCTACTCCTACCTGGCCAGCGGCGTGCCGCTGGTGGCCACCGACCTGCCGACCCACACCCAGACCCTTTCGCCGCAGATCGCCCTGCTGGCCAAGCCGGAGCCGCAGGCCTTCGCCGCCGCCATCGTCCGCGCCGCCGGCCCGGTGGGCAAAGCGGCCGCCGCCCGCGCCCGCGACTTCTGCCGCGGCCATTACACCGCGGAGCGCTACCGCGAACTGGTGGCCGCCGCCCTGGCCAAGGCCGTCGGCGCGGCGACGCCGGCGGGCTGAGCCTCCGCGCCGGCCCGGTTTGACAATGAAAGGCCGTTGTGTTAAGGGAAACCGGAGGCAGGCAATGAGGATTCCGCCGCGGCATGGCAGGGGAACGACAGGCGCGGCGCGGCCACACCGCTGCGAAATGCGGCCGGCCGGACGGAACGGTCGTCCATGAACATCCATTTCTTCGCCAAGAGCGACATCGGGCGCGTCCGCGCCGCCAACGAGGACTTTTTCCTGAACGAAAGGATCGCGGAAAACGAATTCCTCTTCGTCGTCGCCGACGGCATGGGCGGCCACCAGGCCGGAGACGTGGCCTCGCGGCTGGCCTCGGAGACGTTCCTGAACGCCTACCGTTCCCTGAGAAAGAAGGGGACGGACATCGCCGCGGCCATGGAGCAGGCGGTGCGCCGCGCCAACTCCGGCGTCTTCCGCAAGGCGGCCAGCGACGTGGAAAAGCGCGGCATGGGCACGACCTTCAGCGCGCTGGTCGTCGCCGGCATGAAGGGCTATATCGCCCATGTCGGCGACTCGCGCATCTACCTGGTGCGCAGGAACCGCATCAAGCGGCTCACCACCGACCACTCCTTCGTGGAGAAGCTGGTCGAGGAGGGGCGCATTTCCGCCGACGAGGCCCGGGAACACCCGCAAAAAAACGTCCTCTACATGTCGCTGGGCGCCCGCGAGAGTTTCAGCCCGGAGATGATCCACGACCTGGCCCTCGAGGATGGCGACGGGCTGCTCCTCTGCTCCGACGGCTTGAGCAACATGGTCGACGACGAGGCCTTGCTGAACGCGGCCATGGGCGACTATCCCGAGCAGGCGGCCGAGGCGCTGGTGCGCCTGGCCAACGAGCGCGGCGGCGCCGACAACATCACGGTGCAGATCGTCCGCCTGGGCTCGCTGGAAATGCTGGAGAAGACCAAGCCCATCCCCCTGGCCCGTCCGCGGCGCCGGCTGGCCAAGGCGCTCGCGCTCGTCGTGCTGCTGCTGCTGCTGGCCGTCCTGGCGTTTTTGCTGTTTGCCCCGGACCGCGGCGCCGGCGGAACGCGGGCCGGCCTGGCTGCCGGGCTGGTCGCGCTGCCCCAGGCGTTGCCGGCCGCCGCCGCGCCGCCGCGCCTGCGCGAGATCGACTCGGCCCGTTTCGCCGGCCTGGGCCTAGCCGCCGGCGACTGGCGCCACCTGAACAACGACCGCCTGTTCGCGGTGCGCGGCCGCCGCTTGAGCGTGATTGGACTCGCGGGCCCCGGCGGGCTTTCCCTCGAGCTGGGCCGAGACGAGCAGGCTCTGCCCGGCCGCGGCGACGAGATCTTCCTGCTGCGCCGCGAGCCGGTCCGCGATCCCGCCTACCTGCTCCTGCGCCAGGGCCGGGAACAAGCGCTTCTGCGCATCCGCTCCCACGCCCAGGTCAACTCCCGCGAGGCCGAGATCAACGGCGTTTCCACCTACCGCATCGCCGGGCTCCAGGACGGCCTGACCCCCGATTACATCGACAGCCGCTATTTCGTCTTTCACGACCGCTCCCGGTATTACGGGATCAAGAACTGGCGCGACCCGGACGGCGTGTCGGCCGCCATCGGCGGGCTGGAAGTAGCGGCCGGCGGCCTGTGGTTCCAGCACGACGGCGGCCGCATGCTCCTGGTCCGTCACGACGCCGGCAGCGGCCGCGCCGCCGTCCTGACCATGGAGGGCGCCGCTGCCGGAGGGGAAATCGTCCTGGCGCCCGACCCGGCCCCGCTGCTGCTGGAATACGCCGGCGGCCGCAGGATCATCGCCTATTATCCCGACGGCTGCGTGGAGTGGCTGGATGGCCGCCGGGGGGCGAGCCACCGCTATTTCCACGAAAACTTCCAAGTGCGCCTGGTCAAGGTGCTGCTGGACCCCGTCAACGGCGGCAAGGTGGCGATCGACGACGGCAACCGCTATTTCCGCCTGGAATGCGGCTCATGATCCGCATCGGCGAAAGGCTGGGCGATTTTCTCATCCGCTCCGAGATCGGCCGCGGCGGCATGGGGACCATCTATTACGCCACCGACACCATGCTGGGCCGCGAGGTGGCGCTGAAGATCGTCCACCCGCAGCTGGCCGACAACCAGCAGCTGATGGAACGCTTCAAGATCGAAGCCATGACCCAGGCGCGGCTGAACCATCCGCACATCGTCACCCTCTTCAGC
The DNA here is from genome assembly GCA_964463405.1 of uncultured Clostridia bacterium. GTDB lineage: Bacteria > Acidobacteriota > Aminicenantia > UBA2199 > UBA2199 > UBA2199. Next base: position 196 of record CAYXCX010000109.1, on the reverse strand, counting down.
TTCAACCGCATCGAAGACCAGTATGTCATCGCCATGGAATACGTCTCCGGGCGCAGCCTGAAGGAACTGCTGCAGGAACGCCGGCAGCTGCCGCCCGCCGAAGCCATCGACCTCGTCCTGCAGGTCGCCGAGGGCCTTGGCTACGCCCACGCCCGCAGCGTGATCCACCGCGACATCAAGCCGGCCAACATCCTGG